>JAWLFI010000052.1:0-15048 GCA_041685645.1 Saprospiraceae bacterium
TGGAATAGAACCCGATGCTGATTCATTTAACCACTGGTATGACCCACAAACTGGAGATGAAATCCTCGTCTTGCAACATCGCATGGCATTTCCAACCCGACGCATCGATCTGTTGGCCTACAATCTCACGGCCGACTCCATTCTCTGGTGGCATAAAGATGTCGATCCGAACGGGAACTCTAATATTCAGCAAATCAACATCTTTGACGATAAGGTCGTCTTCTTTTCCGCCAGACTTGTGCATTGTGTGGACCTGCCCTCTGGTGAGATCTTGTGGCAAAGTAACCTTAATGAAAGTGAAAAGCGAAACTTTATTGTGGCAAGTGGTGAACAAGTAGGAGGAAACACATTAGTTATAGCAAACGAAAGTTCATCACCCGAACCTCCATTTGGCACACTGTACCTTTCCTTTGTGGATTTTAGTACTGGTCAGGTAGTAAAGGAAATCACAGGTGAACGTCCAGTTCATGTCATTGCATATAACCACCTTCTTTTTATGAGTGGGAAAAACAGATGCTACGATCTCAATCAAAATAAGTTTATTTGGGATACGAATATCGAAGAAATTTACCACGGCCTGGGGTATACCCTTGTCGACTTTGACAATAAAATCTACTATGGTTCTTTCGGGATTGATGGAAATGTATCTATCGGCGCCTGGAAAATACCGGACGAGTGGTTCTGATTACAAACAGATAAAAGTTTAGGGCTTTGAAATACCTGCATATTTACTTGTTGTTATTTTTATTGTCACTCTTCGCCTGCGAAGAACCTATCGCACCTGTTTCGGCTTGCAATCGCAATACCCAAGCCCTTTCCGAAACTTCCCTTTACCCTTTAATAACCTTATCATTCACTTTAGGAATGCAGCCTGGTGCTAAGTCTGGGCAATGACAATTCATTGGGACGGAGCAGACCGAGTCCCCCAACTTGTTGGTGGGGGCGAAGTGCCGACGAACCCGACGAAATCCGACATTGCCGGACGTAGACTGGGTGTCCCCACCAACTCGCTGTGAGACAACTCCACTACCAGCCATATTTCGTACATTCGCATTTGCATGAAAACACACTATATAATCTTACTTATGTTTCTGACCCTTCCCGGGCTAAAAGGTGAGGAACCACCTACCTTCATCAGTCCGATTGGGGAAGAAATGCGACTTTCCGGGACTTTTGGTGAACTTCGGTCAAACCACTTTCATACGGGCATCGACATCAAAAGTCGCTACGGGAAGCCCGGCGATCCGATTCTTGCGGCAGCCGATGGATTTATTAGCCGAATAAGGATCAGCGCGGTCGGTTACGGCCAGTCCATTTATATTGAGCATCCCAACGGCTACACCACTGTCTATGCTCATCTGCACGATTTCCATCCCCGTTGGCGAGCATGGATGACGGACCTTCAAAATAAGCATCATGCCTCTTTATTGGATGTTCGGCCCTATGCAGAATCACTTTGTGTCCAACAAGGTGACACCATTGGATATATGGGCAACTCCGGCTCCTCTCTTGGCGTTCACCTCCACTTTGAAATCCGACATACTCAAAGTGAAAGTCCTATCAACCCGTTGCGATGGTCCTTCCCCTATCATCAACAGCACGCCCCACGCGCAGAATGGATCAAAATCTACCGGCTCGATGAGCAGCTCAGCATCATCGATCAATCCACCTTTCACTTGAGGGGACCCAACCATCATCGACATCCCAACCCACAAGTCATTTATCGTCCACCCGGGCGGTATGCCTGGAGCGTCTCAGCCTTTGATCCCTTTAATCAGTGGAGAAATAAAAACGGGGTTTATGCCATTGAGAGTTTTATTGATAGTCAGCCCGCTTTTTCCATTTGCATGGATAGCCTTCCCTTCCAGCTGAACAGGTACATCAATGCCCATATTGACTTTCCCGAATACTGTCAGACCCGCCGCCGCTTTCACTCTCTGTTCAAGCGCCCGGGCAACCATTCCACCGCAATTGCAGACCATCAAGACAAAGGAACTAGCCTGCTCTCTGACAGTTGTCAAAAAAATATTGAGATAGAGTTGAGAGATATCGAAGGACGAACCACCTCTGTGCAGTTCCAACTAAGGGGAACACAGGATACGCCTGAGAGCGCAAAAAGTCCTCCGACCGGAGTGAGAACTCATCCGAATCGAGAGTTCCTTTACGAAGATGAGAATGTGCGTCTTACCGCTAGCCCGGGCACCTTCTATTCTCAGCATCCAATAGCAATTAACAGCCGTTGTGTTTTTGAGGAAGGCTTTTTCCAACCGCGCCTGTCCATCAAAACAGAATGTCACCCCTTACATGGTTCGGCAGAACTGCGCATTAAGAACCTTCATATTCCCGATAGCACTACGAGAAAACATCTCTGCCTGGGTCGAATCGAAGGTGGGGAATGGATCGACTGTGGTGGTTATTGGGAAGGAAATGATTTTGTGGCAAGCGTATCACAAGAGGGCGATTATGGCATTTTTACACACATCGACACGCCGCAGCTGCGTCTGATCCGAGGTGTGCCTCGAGCAGGTCAAGCTATGAGATTTATAGTTCTTCAGGATCGAAAAAGCCGCTTTAGACATCGAGATATCCACATCGAAGCCTATCGAGGCGAACAATACTTACCGTTTTCATTCGACAAAAAGTACAATCTCCTGGAAGTGCCCTTACCGAAAGATTGGTCCGAGGGTGATCAACTCAGACTGAGAGTGACTGATCGCTTCGGCCGATCCAATTCTTACCAATTTCCCTCTTGACCCGAAAAATGCAAGTATTTTTCGCCCCTCGGGTCGAAGACTTCGCGGTTTATGATTATCCTCTTTTTACTGCAATTTAGATATCTTAGATATATCGTATGTTGATACGAAATACCTTTCTTATTGCTCCCGACAGCAACCGGATCAATTTCGAGGGTTAACCCGCAATTCAACAGTTATCATTCAACGACTTGTCTAAGACTGCGACAATATTTATCACATATTTTATGAATAAAGCGGGTTAAATTCGCAAGTGATTAAACATTTCACAGAGAATCTCTATTATATATCGAAAAGTTATGACAACACTACAAGCAGGGCAGGACGCTCCTCACTTCGAAGGTACGATTCAAGACGGAAGCCAAGTCAGTTCAGAAGATTACAAAGGATCTAAACTCGTACTTTATTTTTACCCCAAAGATGATACTCCCGGATGCACAAAAGAGGCTTGTAGTTTACGCGACGAGTATGCGGTCTTAAGAGAAAAGGGATTTAAAGTGTTGGGCGTCTCCCCGGATAGTGTCAAAAAGCACAACAAATTCATCGATAAATACGAACTTCCCTTTGACCTCCTGGCAGATGAAGATAAATCAACGGCTCAGGCTTACGAAGTGTGGGGGACGAAAAAGTTCATGGGCAGAGAATACCAAGGCGTGCACAGAACCACCTTTGTTATCGATGAGAATGGCAAGATTGAACACGTCATTGACAAGGTCAAGACGAAAGATCACGCCAATCAAATTCTTAGCTTATACGAAGAGTAATTGAAAACAAATGAAGCATAAAAAAGAGGCGATCTGATTCAGATCGCCTCTTTTTATGCCTAACTCTCATTAAAAGGGTAAATCATCAGCCTCTTCCGGCGCAGAACCGCTGCCATCATCCGAAGAAGCCCCACTATTTCCGGCGGGTACTTCCGCTTCATTGAGATCCGGAAAATCCTCTTTGGAAGTCGGTTGCTCTGAGCCTTTGGGGGTTTCCAATTTCCAGGCATTCAGGTTCGTGAAAAATTTGTCATTCCACTCCCTTCCTCTCAAGTCAAAATGCACATTGATATCGTTCCCCTCTTCAAAGTTGTCCAGAAGACTACATCGATCCTGCACCAATTGAAATTTGATGTACTGCGGATACCTATCATCTTCCAGCAGCACCACGAATTCTCGTGCTTGAAAGGATTCCGTTTTTTGTTCCGTATCAAATTTTTTGTGGAGTTTTCCACTCATCTCATAACTCATAACACATATTTTTTTACAAATATATACATCTCTTCAAGCCTGTAACAATATTCCTTAAAAAGATTACAAAAATCACCTCTGACGAATATATTTAGTAAGCTTTGGCAAACAGCACCCTGCCTTGTGAGGGCTCACCGGAAAAGACGCATTTCCCATCTTCAAGTTTGCGATCGAGTGGAATACAACGCAAAGTAGCCTTAGTCGCCTCTTTGATCGCCTTTTCAGTTGCCACTGTGCCATCCCAATGTGCACTCACAAAGCCGCCCTTCTCCTCAATCACTGTTTTAAATTCTTCAAAAGTATCGACCTCAGTGATGTTTTTCTGTTGGAACTTTTTAGCCCGGGCGAATAAATTATCCTGAATATCCTCGAGCAATTGTTCCACGTATTCAGCGATCCCATCAAGAGGCACGAAACTTTTTTCTTTCGTGTCTCTGCGCGCTACTTCCACCTGACCCTTGGCTATATCACGCATACCCAGCCCCAGTCGAACAGGAGTACCTCGCAGCTCGTGCTCGGCAAACTTATATCCACAGCGCCTTTTTACGTCGCAGTCGTATTCCACGCTAATTCCGCGTTCTTCCAATTCGCGGATCACTTTTTGAGCGACCTCATCAATTTCTGGTTTCAAGGTAGGAATGGGAATAATCACTACTTTAGTCGGTGCCAATTTCGGAGGTAGAACTAAGCCGCAGTCGTCGGAATGAGTCATAATCAAAGCACCAATGAGACGGGTAGAGACGCCCCAGGATGAAGCCCAAACATACTCTTCTTTATTTTCCTCCGTCATGTATTTCACCTCAAACGCCCTGGCAAAATTCTGACCTAAAAAGTGGCTCGTCCCTGCCTGCAGTGCCTTCCCGTTTTGCATTAGGGCCTCAATGGTGTAAGTTTCTACTGCACCGGCGAATCGCTCATTCTCACTCTTCGTCCCTTTAATGACTGGCATTGCCATAAAATCTTCTGCGAAACGCGTGTAAATATTGTGAATCAACTCCGCCTCGCTAATAGCCTCCTCCCGGGTGGCATGTGCCGTGTGGCCTTCTTGCCAGAGGAACTCTGCCGTCCGCAGAAAAGGTCTCGTTCGCATTTCCCAGCGGACCACATTGGCCCACTGATTGATGAGTAGAGGTAAATCCCGGTACGATTGAATCCAATCCCTGTACGTGTTCCAAATAATGGTTTCCGAGGTGGGGCGAACGATCAGTTCCTCCTCCAATTTGGCCTCCGGGTCTACCACGATTTCCGTCCCATCATCACTATTCTTCAGGCGATGATGAGTCACCACGGCACATTCCTTGGCAAATCCTTCGACGTGCGCAGCTTCGCGACTTAAAAAGGACTTGGGGATAAAAATTGGGAAATAGGCATTTTGATGCCCTGAGGCCTTAAACTTGCGGTCCAATTCCGTCCGCATATTCTCCCATATAGCATATCCCAGTGGCTTAATGACCATACACCCTCTCACTGCACTGTGATCCGCTAATCCGGCCTTTTTGACGATGTCGCTATACCATTGCGAGTAGTCTTCTTCCTTATTTGCTATTGCTTTTGCCATAAATATGTTAAACTTTTCGTAATAGAGAACTTCTTATCCCTATATTTATGTTATCTTACTGATTGAAGGCGAAAAAGAATGTTTTACTTGAGAAACGTTAATACAACGGAAACAGACTTTAATAGTTTCTTAACGCTTTCATATCTGCAAAAGTAATAAATTGCATGTAACAATAGCGGCAAAGCCGACCAAACTCATAAAACTAAAAATTATGAAACAGCCAAGATGGAAAATAACAATCGGACTTTTTGTCCTGCTTATAGCGGGCAGTCCCTTGTTCGCCCAATTCGATGATTTGTACTACAATCCAGAAACGGATTATGTAGCTACACGCACATCGCAATCGACTCAGGACTACGACGATCAAAGATATAATCAAGCACCGGAATCCAACAATTACGATGATCAGTATGCAACGAGAGTTGATGATTACGATTTTCACTATTCCAGTAGAATTAGACGATTCAATCGTCCAATGGGTGGCGGATTTGGATTTTACGATCCATATTATGTAGATCGTTTTCACTATGATCCATTCTATCAGCCGGGCGTTTCTATATATGTAAATTCCGGTTGGAACGCCTTTTCTCCGTGGAATCGCCGTCCATGGGGTTACAATCGCTATGGTATGGGAGCTGGGTTTGGTGCTCCATGGTGTCCTCAAATGGGTTACGGCAACCCCTATGCCTTTAATTCTATGGGAATGGGTTTTGTTCGACCCATGGGCTTTGGTATGAGTCCCTGGGGTATGAATCCTTACGGTGGCTTTGGCAACACCATGATAATCAACAATTATTACGGTGGCGGTATGGGCGCGGGCTATGCTGGCTCAGATCCATGGGCTATGGATAACTCATACAATCGATTCTCCAGACTAGAAAACAATAATCCTTCAGCCCGGTCAGTATCATATGGTCCCAGAACCATCGGTGGAACGCGTGTCACTAGTCCTTCTGACAGAAGAACCAGAGAAGGTGTTACTTCCGGCAGAAGTAACTATGACCAATACCCGGCTTCACGAAGAAGAGCATCAGATAATGACGGTACTACAGGTAGAAGTCAGGAAACGAGAAGAGAAGCCGCTTCAGATGGTCGTGTGAATGGTCGAGAAAATGCAGCGGAAGCTCAAAGAAGTAGAGAAGCGAGTGGACGTAGCTCTGAAGCGACGCGATCGGGTCGTCAGCAAGATGCGCGAACTCAGCCGCAAAGAAGCCGACGCAGTTTGTTTAACAACAACAACTCCAACCGAAATAATTCGAGGAGTACATCTCCAAGATCTACTCGCCCGAGTCGTTCTTCGGGATATAACCGATCATCCAACCCTTCGAGGTCTTCAGGAGTGAATCGCTCTTCAAGAAGCCCATCGAGGTCTTCAGGAGTGAATCGCTCGTCGAGGTCTTCCTCGAGATCTTCAGGTAGCATCAACCGTTCATCGGGCAGCCGCTCTAGTGGGTCGAGCAGAGGAAGTTCCCGAGGAAGCTCAAGAAGCAGCGGACCTAGAGGATAATACACTAAAAACATACCGATTGATTTTTGCGAATCAATCGGTATTTTAATGTCATCAAATGAGGAAACTAACTTTCATTATCACATTTTGGACTCTTACTCTTTCATTTATAACTCAGTCTGAGGCTCAGATGCCCACCGAGATGATCCGCTATACTAAACAGGATCTGAGTGGTACGGCGAGAACCTTAGGGGTCTCAAATAGTAATGGTGCCCTGGGTGGCGATTTTGGAGCGATCCATAGCAACCCGGCATCACTTGCCATCTATAGAAAATCCGAGTTTATGTTCAGTCCCGGTCTGGCCTTTTACAGAACGAATGCAAATGTCCTGGAAGATCCCAATTCTTTCTCCCTAAGAGAGTCAAATTCCAATATAGTCGTGGATAATATAGGCTTTGTCATCGCGTCGAACCTCAACAACGACCCCAATAAAACCTTCAATGTAGCTATTGGGTACAATAGATTGGCCCGGTTTAACAACGCCTACGAATACTCGGGGCTGACCCCCGGATCAATAGGCAATAGATTTACTGAATTAGCCGATGGTTTTGAGCCCAATGAACTGGATCGATTTTACGAAGGTTTAGCTTATGAAACTTTCGCTATCGGCCTGGAACCGGACGGGCTTTCCTATTTTAGTGATTTTGAAGATGACGATCCTGTATTTAAAAATGGACAATTTTTGTCCAGTGGTGGCGTGAGTGAATTTAATGTCGCCTTTGCCTCTAACTTTAACAATCAACTCAGTATTGGTATCAAAATGGGGGTTCCTTTTTTCAATTACGAAGAGGAAATACTCTACACCGAAGTTGATGAAGAAGACATCAGTCCCTTTTTTAACCGGCTCGAGTTTGACCAATATCTCAATACTACAGGGGTGGGATTTCACACCAATATCGGGATTGTTTATTCCCCTTCATTCCCCTTTAGACTTGGCTTTACTTTACAAACACCGACCTGGTACAGCATGAATGACGATTTCGATAGCAGAATGCTGTATGATTACGTAGACGATCCCGATATTTTTCCGGCCGCGCCACCTCAGGAGGCATTGTCTCCTGATGGCCGATTTAGTTACAATGTAACCACACCCTGGGTCATTCGGGGTCAAGCCGGCTATTTACTGGGCAAAAATGGATTTGTATCTGCTCAATTGGAGTATCTGGACTACAGCAATTCCAGTTTCCGATATGATAATGAGTTTGCTCAGGCTGAAAGAGACATTAATCGAGGGGTTCGAGACCAACTGAATAGTGCCATCAATTTTAGCATGGGCGGAGAATTAGCACTGGATAAATTTAGAGCGCGCCTGGGCACGAGTTTACGTCAAAACCCAACCGCAGAAACCTCGAGTTACGACCCGGGTTTTTCCCTTGGGGTAGGATTCAGAGATGACAATTTCTTCATGGACATGGCCTACCGCTGGCAGAGAAATGATTTTCTCACACAACCCTATCAACGACAGGACCCCACTGCCAGTGTCACCAATGCCGATGTTTCCGGAAATTCCCAACAAGTGCTGCTCACCTTTGGCTTCAAGTTGAACTAGTAAGCCAACGGACGATTGTATAGGATGTAAATGGTCTCTAACTCAGAACTTTCCCATTGGACTTTGCCGAAAACAAACGCCATCACTGAGTATGCCTTTCCATTCTGGAAGGGCATTTTCGCCGGCCGGCTTAATCTTCCACCGTTACTTTCTAATGGATTCTGCCTTGAGTGAATACCCAATCGAGAGCATCCAAACAGTGACACAGAGCCTAAATCTCCAAATGAGACAGGTGGCCATCTGACTAGAAAAATAGGAGCCTTAGACATTCGACTAGTGTCATTATTCCGCAGATTAGTCTTTCTCCGAGGTTTTAGTGATAGCCTTATGTCTTTTGATTTTGTTTTTGTATATTTCTAGCTCATAAATACGACATCCATGCACTATCATAGTTTGGGGAACATCCCCCACAAAAGACACACGCAGTTCAGAAAGCCAGATGGCAGTCTTTATCACGAACAGCTGTTTTCAACGGAGGGATTTAGCAGTTCGGCATCTTTGCTCTATCACTGTAACCCGCCCACTCAGATTCTACAAGTAGAAGATCCGATCTCATTAGAGCCAAAGTTATTTCACGACAGGCAACTCAAACATCGGTGCTTGTCGGGCTTTGACATTCAGCCGGAAGAAGATGTGCTGGATAGTCGAAAACCCATTTTGGTCAATGATGATTGTCACATTAGTTTAGCCGCACCCAAAACCTCCATGACGGATTACTTTTTCAAGAATGCCGATGCGGATGAGGTCATATTTATCCACAAAGGAGATGGTGTATTGCGAACATTTTACGGCAATATTGACTTCAAATACGGGGATTATTTAGTGATTCCCCGCGGCACCATTTATCAGTTGCAATTCAATGATGAGAACAATCGATTACTCATCGTTGAATCCTTCAGCCCGGTGACCACACCAAAACGATATAGAAATGAATACGGGCAACTTCTGGAGCATTCTCCCTTCTGCGAAAGAGACATTCGCAAGCCCAATTTACTGGAGACCTATGACGAGCAAGGTCAATTCCGCGTGAAGATAAAAAAGCAGCAGTTACTTTACCAATACGATTATAAAAACCACCCTTTTGACGTCGTTGGTTGGGATGGTTATGTATTTCCCTATGCCTTTTCAATTCACGACTTCGAACCCATCACGGGAAGAATTCACCAACCGCCGCCCGTTCACCAAACTTTTGAAGCGAGGAATTTTGTCATTTGCAGCTTTGTGCCCCGACTGTACGATTATCATCCGGAAAGCATTCCCGCTCCGTACAATCATTCGAACATTGACAGCGATGAAGTATTGTATTATGTAGATGGCGACTTTATGAGCCGAAAGCATGTGGATCAGGGAATGATTACCTTACACCCCGGTGGAATCCCACACGGACCGCATCCCGGTACAGTAGAAAAGTCTATTGGAAAAAAGGAAACCAAAGAATTAGCCGTTATGGTAGATACATTCCGCCCATTGCTCATGACGCAGTATGCGGCAGATGTAGAATTAGCAGATTATTATAAATCCTGGATCTAAAATATAAGATAATGGAAACGACAACAAAGAAACAAACAGCTACTCATCAGGACACCTTTCCTATATTGGGTACTGATTATATTGAATTTTACGTGGGGAATGCCAAGCAGTCCGCCATGTATTACCAAGCCGCTTTCGGCTATGAACTCGTAGCCTACAGAGGGCCCGAAACGGGAGTAAAAGACCGGGTGAGTTATCTTTTGCAACAAGGAAAAATACGCTTGATGCTCACCGCTGCACTCAGTCCGGAGCACGAAATAGCTCAGCACGTGAAATTGCACGGCGATGGTGTCAAAGTATTAGCCCTGTGGGTGGAAGATGCCAAAGATGCTTATGAAAAAGCGGTTGAACGCGGTGCAGAGCCGGCTTTTGAACCCTATACTCAGGAAGATGAGGACGGTAAAATCGTCATGGCCGGTATCAAAACCTACGGAGAAACCATTCACAATCTCGTGGAGCGCAAAGACTATAAAGGAGTCTTCATGCCGGGCTTTATTGCAAAAAGCAGCGAGCGAGAGGTGACATCTATAGGACTAAAGCACGTGGATCACTGCGTCGGCAATGTAGAGTTGGGGGGCATGAACAAGTGGGTCAAATTCTATCAGGATGTGCTGGGATTCAAACTTCTCATCACTTTTGACGATAAAGATATTTCAACAAAATATACCGCCCTGATGTCAAAGGTAGTTGCCAACGGCAATGGCTATATCAAATTCCCAATTAATGAGCCGGCCAAGGGATTGAAAAAATCTCAAATTGAGGAGTTTTTGGACTTTTACAAAACGGCCGGAGTTCAACATATTGCGGTAGCTACCGATGATATTTTGACCACCGTCGGTCAACTGCGTGAAAACGGAGTCGACTTCTTAGAAGTGCCGGAAACCTATTACGATGACCTCCTGGATAGAGTCGGAAAGATCGACGAAAAAATCGAAGATCTCAAAAAACTCAATATCCTGGTGGATAGAGATAATGAAGGATATTTATTACAAATCTTCACAAAACCCGTTCAGGATCGTCCCACCCTCTTTTTTGAGATCATTCAACGAAAAGGTGCGCAGTCTTTTGGTAAAGGGAACTTCAAAGCGCTATTCGAGGCGATTGAAAGAGAGCAGGAGATTAGAGGGACGCTGTAAACAGTACCCGGTAAGCAATAAAAAAGCCATGAATCGTGATGATTCATGGCTTTTTTTATTGCCCTTTGCGCTTAGGCCGGGTCGTGCTCTCCGGCCGCCTTTTCCTTATTGATCGCTTGAATTTCTTTGTCGATATAATAGAGGGATAATGGCCCATCCCCTATGAGTTTGATTCGATCGAGAATGGTTCGCATCAGATTTTCTTCTTCGCGCTGCTCTTCCACATACCACTGCAAAAAGTTCATCGTAGAAAAATCGTCTTCTTTATAAGCCAATTCGACTAAACTATTGATGGCAGTCGTCACTTCCTTTTCGTGTTCATAGACCTGAGCAAACATCTTTTGAACACTTTTGAACTCCAAGGGAGGCTGCTTGATTTCAGGAGCAATGGCATGTCCATCTACCTCTGAAATATAATGGAAAATTTTCAGCATATGCATGCGCTCTTCTGCACTTTGTTCATGCATAAATTTACTCGAGCCTTCCATCGATTCTTTGTCGCACCAACTGGCCATCGCAAGGTACAACTGAGAAGCATAGGCTTCGAGTTCTATTTGCTTATTGAGCGCTTTTATCATTGTTTCTGAAACCATAATTTTTTTGCTTTTATTTTAATCATTGATTGTTAGGGTATAAACAGCCTGCAAGTCTGAAGTGTTTCGACTCCCTTCCATTTAAGGTAGTTTAGCATGAGAATAAATAAACATAAGTGTATTTATGTATTTTTCTCTGTCTGCTCATCTATCCAATGATCGACTGCTGTATGCACCAATTGAAACACATGTTCAAAACCACCTTCTAAATAGGGGTCCGGCACTCGGCTCACCTTCGGGTCCGGATGAAAGTCGGTGAGTCGCTGCAGATGAGCCTTTGCATCTCCGGGAGCGATCGACAGCGCATTTTTATAATTGGAGTCATCCATCACCAGAATCCAATCATATTCGTAAAAGTCATCTTCTTCCAATTGACGGGCGCGCAGATCTGAAATATCAATATCACCGGCAGATGCGACAGCGGCAGCTCTGGAATCCGGGGCTTCTCCAACATGCCAGTGTCCGGTGCCTGCGGAATCCACCTCCCAGTCCAGGCCCTTTTCTTTGATTCTATTTCGCAGGATTCCGTGCGCCATGGGCGAGCGACAAATATTGCCGAGACAAACCATCAGTACTTTCATAATCCGTTCATTTTAACCTGATACGATAGATGAACGAAGATAAAAGAAAGATGTGTATTTATTGTTTTGAATGAAAGTGAAAGGATCTGATCATTTTTCTATTATATATTTTTTAGGGCGTATCCCTTCGGCCGCATCTTCGCCGCCCGGCATTAAGCCGGCCTCTGCTCAGGAATTGGCCTCAGGGTCGGGCCCCTCCGGAGTTCCGTCCCGCTCGTCCGGCGGACGAGCGGGACCCACGGCTCGTTAATCAACGAGCCGTGGTCCTCCGTACCCCTTACGCGCTACCGCCCGCGACGTGGAAGTACAGGCCTGAAGGCCGGTAATATTATTACATCGGCCTTGCGCGCGTGCCCCGTGAGGGGGATGGAGGGGCCGGCCCATAAGATTTATCTCCAAAAATGTAGGCGACTATGCAGGCGAAATGGTGGCTATACCCTGATTTCCGTTGTCCCGGGGCCGGCGATGCAGCCGCGCTCTGGCATTGTTTTCCATCGCCTATGAGCAAATATCATGTACATTTGTTGTATAGAACAGCAAAGCGGCTGCACCGAGCGAATAGCGAGCCCGGAGGCACCCGACCCCGAATCCGCCGGCAGGCGGAGGAGGGGGCACGGCCAAAAAACAAATAAAAAAGTGATAATTTGTTGGCATGTGAGGGGAAGCCGTATCTTTGATTTATAAAAGGTATTATGAAGATCATCATTGCAGGGGCGGGGGATATTGGGTTTCACTTAGCGCAGTTGCTGAGTAATGAGAAGCAGGATATTACACTGGTGGACAATAATAAAGAGGTTCTGAGTTTTGTGGGGCAAAAGTTGGATGTGCTGACGATTCTCGGGGATGCTTCCTCTCTAAAAGTGCTGCGAGAAGCGCAGGTGCAGAAGGCAGAACTTTTCATCAGTGTGACGACCTCGGAGAAAACCAATTTGATGAGTTGTATTCTGGCGAAGAAGTATGGAGCGAAGCAAACGATAGCTCGTGTCAATCAGGCAGAATATCTAGAAGAGACCTTGAGCGCAGATTTCAAGGAAATGGGGGTGGATGCTCTGTTTTCGCCGCGATTATTGGCAGCGCAGGAGATTCAGCGACTGATTGAGCACCCGTATTTTACTGATGTATTTGACTTTGAGGATGGCTTATTTTCACTTTGCGGGCTATATGTGGATTCCGACTGTCCAGTAAGGGAACAGACGATAGCGCAAATCGCCCAGGAGAACAAGGGGCTTGCCTTTCGGCCGATTGCGATTCTGCGCGGCAATGACACCATTATTCCCAGGGGACCGACGCGCATTGCCATTGGCGATCAGATGTTTTTTCTAAATCCCAGGGGTAAGGTTCAGGACTTAATTAAGGTATTTGGATTGGAACGGCGCCGGATTCGCGATGTCATGATTATTGGGGGACAAGATATAGCCCATTTGACGGCTCAAATGTTGGAGCACAAATATCGGTTAAAATTGATCGACGAGAGTAAAATGGTCTGCAACCAGCTGGCGGACGATTTATCAGAGACTATGATTCTGCAGGGAGATCCGACCAATTTTGATCTTTTAGAGGAGGAGAACTTGAGAGAGATGGATTGTTTTATCGCCTTGACCCGGAGTACGGAGGCAAATATCCTTTCCTCGATGATGGCGCGGAATTTGGGAGTAGGGAAAACGATTTCTCTGGTTGAAAATGCGGCATATATCCGCTTATCTCACAATATCGGCATCGATACGCTGATCAATAAAAAGCTAATTGCAGCAAACCACATCTTTCGCTTTGTTCGAAAGGGAAAGGTCGCTGCCATAACGACTTTGTCCGGTGTGAATGCAGAGGTCATCGAGTATATCATAGAGAAAAAGAGCGATCTGACGACCAAGGCCATTCACGAGTTGGCATTTCCGGAAGAGGCGCTAATCGGTGGAGTGATTCGCGATGATTCGGCTTATATCCCCGGTGGAAATTTCAAAATGCAAGTGGGCGATAAAGTCATTATCTTTGCTTTGCCAGACGCGATATCTAAAGTGGAGAAAATCTTCAACTAGTCTATGGTTAATTTTCAGCCTATCTCTAATGTTGTCGGCGTTCAGATTGTCGTGGTCGGCCTATTGATGTGGACGACGCTGCCCTTTGCACTATACTTTGGTGACGGAGATGCCTGGCCTCTTTTTTGGTCGGGATGCTTGACGGTTTTGGGCGGGGGTGGTCTATGGTATTACCGCTTTGATACGCGGGCCAGCATTACTAAAAAGGAGGGTTATCTGATCGTGGTCATGGGCTGGGTATTGATGGTACTTTTTGGCACTTTGCCTTATGTACTCACCGGATGCACAGATTCTTTTACGGATGCCTTGTTTGAGACCATGTCCGGAATGACGACGACAGGAGCCACAATTTTCACAGAAATTGAAGAATTGCCTCGGGGCCTGCTTTTTTGGCGCAGCATGACGCAGTGGATCGGAGGCATGGGAATCATTGTACTCACTGTTGCTATTTTTCCTTTACTCGGTTTTGGTGGAACAGAATTATTCGTTGCGGAGGCACCGGGGCCCACCTCAGACAAGCTACATCCCAGGATTCAGGGAACGGCCAAGCGTCTTTGGTTCATTTACTTGGGG
>JAWLFI010000229.1:0-3628 GCA_041685645.1 Saprospiraceae bacterium
GTACTAAGCTAGGTGTTTCTAACAGCCGAAAAAAATCAATGAAAAACCGTTCTCTCTCACTATCAACGTCTCTAATCATGGCCATCAATATCATCCGTCAAATCTCTGGTTCAGACACAGGGGTACAATTCAAGCGCCCGGGAAAGCGCTCGGAGAGCGCAAGCGTGAGGTGCCCGGAGGGCGCACCGCTGCAGGCGGTGCGGTGCGAAGAAGAGGCGTAAAATTTTACGCCTCTCGAGCACGGTACTCCGGAGGGGACCGACCCCGAGCCGGCCAAAGGACGAGCGAGGGGGCACGCCCTAAAAATACATTGGAAAAATGGACAAAAAATAAACTGGGTGCTGAGAGGGGAGGTGATTTTTGGAGTGCTGAGCTTCCTCGTCGTATCTTTCCGGCAAATTTTGAAATTATGGCGAATGATATTTCATCTCCGGCGGTGCCAGTGAATTACATGATGGAAAACGATGGTTTTAGTCAGTGGATGGGGCTGTCCGTGGAGAAGGTGGAGCGGGGGTATTGTCTGGCTTCTCTGCGCGTGCGAGCTGATATGCTGAATGGGTTTTATATTTTGCACGGGGGTGTGGCCTTTGCTCTGGCGGATTCTGCAATGGCTTTTGCGGCGAATACTTATGGGCAGCTGGCGGTGGTGACTGATGCGCACATTCAATTTCCGGCGGCGGCGAAGGAGGGTGATGAACTGATGGCGGAGGCAAAGGAGACGGCGCGCACCCGAAAAACTGCGTATTACGAGGTGACGATCAAAAAAAAGGGGGCAGATGAGGTGTTGGCAAAGTATCAGGGGAGTGTGTACATTAGTTCGCGTCCGAATCCGCCGGCCTGAGTAACAACAAAATCGGACCTGGGGTTGTCTTATACCTAAAGCTGAATTTATGAAAGAAATTATTGTCGGTGGGGGATGTTTTTGGTGTGTAGAGGCTGTATTTCAGTTGTTTGAAGGAATAGAGGAGATCACGCCGGGATATGCGGGAGGATCGACGCCGGATCCTTCTTATCGCGAGGTCTGCTCGGGTCAGACGGGGCATGCCGAGGTGGCACGCATTCGCTGGGATGATTCGGTAATGAGTGAAGAGCAGATTCTGCATATTTTCTTTCGGGCGCACGATCCGACGACACTGAATCGGCAGGGCGGTGATGTAGGGACGCAATATCGTTCTATTGTACTATATCAAGACGATGAGCAAGGGGCCACTGTAGAAAAAGTCATAAAAGAACTCGAAGACGAAAAGCTGTGGTCGGATCCCATCGTGACGGAAGTGGAGCCGTTGGAAACATTTTATCCGGCGGAAGCCTATCACAAAAACTACTTTGCCGAACATTCCAATCAACCGTATTGCAATATTGTGATTGGTCCGAAGGTTCAAAAAATGAAAAAAGAATTTCCTCAACTCATAAAAACGCCATCATGAGCTATAATTCACTCAGTCCGGAAGAGGAGCGCATCCTCGTTCGCAAGGGAACAGAGCCCGCCTTCACTGGCGAGTACAATGATTTAAAGGCCCGGGGTACTTTTATCTGCCGCCGGTGCAATCAGCCGCTGTACGAGTCTTCCGATAAATTTGACTCGGGCTGCGGATGGCCGAGTTTTGACGATGAAATCACGGGACATGTGGAACGTGTGCCGGATGCAGATGGGCGGAGAACGGAAATTCTTTGCGGCAATTGCGGTGGGCATTTGGGCCATGTATTTACCGGTGAAAAATTCACGGAAAAAAATACCCGCCACTGTGTCAATTCGCTGAGTATTCGATTTATTCCCAAAGGAGAAGAACTGCCAAAAATAAAAACCCAGCATGAGTAATTCACACACCTTTTCATTTCTCGTAACGGGAGCCACCGGTTATATCGCCTCTTGGATTACCCGGGATTTATTGGCCGCCGGGCACACGGTATATGGCACGGTGCGCAGTCTGGCAAAGGAGGAGAAATACCGGCACCTCATGCAGGCTGAGAAGGAAAATTCGGGGAAGTTGTACTTAGTCGAGGCCGATTTGCTCGATGAGGGATCCTTTGACGAGGCGGCGGAGTCCTGCGACTACGTACTGCATACGGCTTCGCCCTTTAAAATTCAGGTAAAAGATCCGAAGAAAGACTTATTGGACCCCGCGGTGCAGGGAACGAAAAATGTAATGCGGGCCGCTTTGAAATCTCCGCGCGTGCGCCGCATTGTCCTGACGAGTAGTGTGGCGGCGATTCATGGGGACAATATCGATATTATGGATCAAAAGACCGGGAAATTCGGTCCGGAAAATTGGAATACGACCAGTTCGCTGGGTCATCAGGCGTATTCTTTTTCCAAGACGGAGGCGGAAAAGACCGCTCGCAGTATGATGAAAGATCAAGAAGGTAAAGATCTGATCACGATACATCCCGGCTTTGTGTTAGGTCCTTCTTTGGCTCAGAGAAAGGACTCTACCAGCATTGATTTTATGTTGAATTTGCTGACGGGGCAATTCAAAATGGGTGCACCCGATCTGTACTTTGGCTTCGTAGATGTGCGCGATATTTCTGCGATGCATATTCAGGCCGCATTGATGGAAGGCGGGAGTGGAGAGCGATATATTGGCGTTACCGAGTCGACCAATATCATGGGGCTGGCCGAAAAAATTGAAGCGGCATTCCCCGAAAAATATCCTCTACCCCAGCGGATTCTTCCCAAACTCCTTTTGTACATCACCGGACCCTTTATGGGCTTGAGTTGGAAGTTTATTCGAAAAAATATAGGAATATCCATCGCTTTCGATACCACACAGGTGAAACGCGATCTCAATTTTGAGTTTCGACCACTATCGGAAAGTCTGCGAGATCAAGTGAAACAAATGCAGTCCAGCGATTGGATTGATTGATAGAAAAAGCCTACTTTTGTTGGTAGATTGCTACGAATTGTAACAACAAAAGAATAAGTATGAAATACGGAATCATAAGTCTTTTTGTCTTCTCTTTTCTGCTTGCGTCTTGTGCCGATGATAAGGAGTCCACTGAGGATACGGCCTCGGAAGAAACGCAGGAAATGAGCCAGGAGTCCTTCCCCACGGAAGTGGAAAAAGACGAAGAGGGAGTGCCTCTGCCGTGCTCTGTTATTGCCGACGAAATGCTGGCGAGTGAACTCGCAGAATTTTCTTATTCGGATCGCGTACCCGAAAAAATGGATCAGGCTACATCTCAGTCCTGCTCCATGGCCTTATTCGACGAGGATGGTCGGCAAATTGGAGAGATTAGACTCATTGTCAAAGCAATGGAGGCGGAACCCGATCGGGAGCAAGTGGCTCGGCGGACCCGAAACACCAATTACGTGGATGATTTGCCCGTACCTGCCATGTGGCGACAAGTGAGCTCTTTAACCACATTGATTTTCGATCATAATTTGCACGTATACAGTCTCAATGTGAATCTGAGAAACCAAAACAATGAAGCCCAATACCAATTGGCGCGAAGCATTGCCATTCACATCGTGGATAATGTGAAGGAATAATGCGCTGATTTTTAGGAGGAGACATGTGACTGAACTGAGCAGCGTAGAGACAGCGCGCTTTTTCTTTTGGCTACCACCGGTATTTACAATAACCAATCGTTCCCCTAACGGACGTTAAACTGCAAAGGATCCCGCGTC
>JAWLFI010000053.1:0-14860 GCA_041685645.1 Saprospiraceae bacterium
TAACACGAGAACCCCACTGCCGGGATATTTTGCGGGTCCGGTCGCGGCTCCCACCATCGGCAATGATGATCTCACAGTAAGCTTCCGCACATTGTTGAACCGCATGTTTGAGGCAGGCTTCTATGTACTCCTCTTCATTGAGAGTAGGGATGATGATACTGATGAGTTTCGACATAATATATAATCAAAAAGCTTCTCCTATGGTGATATACAATCCCGTCTGATCTTCGCCTCTTGCATAATCTACTCTCAAGTGTAAACCATTTTCTACATCGACTAAAAATCGCAGTCCTAAACCTATACTCCAATGTCCCGACTTCAAGGGAACAAGTGTAGAATTACTGACTCCACCATAGGAAGTAAATGTCTCCATTTTGAATCGCCAAAATAAGGGAAATCGGTAGGCCAGTTGCAATAATGCCATCCTTCGGTCGCGATGACGACCTAGAATGTATCCCCGATGAAATTTAGGTCCGCCAAGTGCTAAGAGTTGAAAAAATGGGACATTGCCCTCTTGCATCCCCCATTGTAAATGACCTGCAATAATGTGATTCTTGGCGATAGAGTAGTACTTTGCAGCATCGAGTAGTGTTCCCCGATAACCATAGGTGCTGCCTAAATAAGAGCCACTGCCAAATACGTCCAGTGTAATAAAACTTCCTTTCTCCGGATAGTAAATATTATCTCGACTGTCCCAAACGCCTCTCAAAGCGAGTTCTGAGATCAGCGCTCCTTCGTAACCGATCGGTTGATTCAGCTCCAATAGTCCTCCCTCCGTCTTGTCGGAAATATAAAAGTCATCAAATTTATAAGAAAGACCGCCATATAAATTCTTCCACAATGCATAGACCCCTGAAAGTTGGGCTCTGGGAAAAGTGGATTCAAACACCTCCCGATTTTCGACGAGCGTCTCATTTCCTATTCCAAAATAGGGATAAACATATCGGTAGAACCCCAGGTCTCCCTCTAACCATAAGCGATTCTGCATGAGAAACCACTGGAAAGGAAGATGAAGCAATATTTGATCTTCAAGAGTGTATGTGGCAGCAAATAAAATCTGAGATGGTCGTGTTCTCAGGGTATCTGAAGGCCAGAAAAAATCATATGCTCCGCCGACGCCAAAACCCCAACTGGTTTCCGGAGTGCGAAAGACAACTGGAGTGGCCACGAATACTGATGAATTTTCCGAAATGCTGTCCGTTTGCCCCCAGCTCTCATGGGCAAAAAGAAAAATGAGCAGGATGATTATAAATTGCTTCATTCCAGACAGACTTAAATAGCTGACACAGTTGCTCAATTGTTGTTTTGATGCAGTGCTGATGATAACAATTCGCTATCAATCTGGCACGAAAGTACGGGAAATTGATTCTTTGGTAGGAGAACATCCCATTTTTCACTTAAAATTGACAAAATTCGGAGTTCTTGTTTCTCAATTTTCCTATCTTTGCCCCTCAAAATAAGGCAGTTATGTTCCCTACTTATGATTTGATTGTTGTTGGTGCCGGTCACTCGGGCTGCGAAGCAGCTGTAGCCGCTGCGAATATGGGCTCAAAAGTACTCATCGTTACGATGAACATGAATACCATTGCCCAAATGAGTTGCAACCCCGCTATGGGTGGCGTGGCCAAGGGTCAAATCGTGAGAGAAATAGATGCTCTGGGCGGATACTCCGGAATCGTTGCTGATCATACCATGATTCAGTTTCGCATGCTGAATCGATCCAAGGGGCCGGCCATGTGGTCTCCACGCGTTCAAAGTGACAGAATGCTGTTTGCTGCCAAGTGGAGAGAAATGCTGGAGGAACATCCCAATATTGACTTCTGGCAGGAAATGGTAACGGGATTGATCGTCAAAGATGGCCGCGTAAAAGGGGTGACTACGGGTATGGGACTTGAAATTTCTTCAAAAACAGTCGTACTGACAAATGGTACTTTCCTCAATGGACTGATTCACATAGGCGAGAAGCAGTTTGGTGGAGGCCGAAGTGGAGAAAGAGCTTCCAGGGGCATTACGGCACAACTGCTTGAATTGGGTTTTGAAGCGGGGAGAATGAAGACGGGAACTCCGCCAAGAGTAGATGGCCGCTCACTGGATTGGGAGGCGATGGAGCTGCAGCCCGGAGATGAAAAAATTGGCCGTTTCTCCTTTACGGATACCCCTCTGCCAGAGAAGCAGAGACCTTGCCACATCACCTATACAAATCCGGAGGTTCACAAAACACTGGAGTCGAATTTTGATCGATCGCCCATGTTTAATGGTAGAATCAAATCGACGGGTCCCAGATATTGTCCCTCCATAGAAGATAAAATCCATCGCTTTGCCGGAAGAGATCGCCATCAGATCTTCGTCGAACCGGAAGGTTGGAAAACAGTGGAGGTTTATGTCAATGGCTTCTCCACTTCTCTTCCCGAAGATGTGCAACTCAAAGCCCTGAGGAAAATTCGCGGTTTTGAAAATGCGAAAATGTTCCGACCGGGTTACGCCATAGAATACGACTTCTTTCAGCCGACGCAGCTAAAACCCACTCTGGAAACCCATTTGGTTCGGGGGCTATATTTCGCCGGACAAATCAATGGTACGACGGGTTATGAAGAAGCGGCCTGCCAGGGCTTAATGGCGGGAGTGAATGCTCATTTGGCCATTCGAGAAGAGGACCCTTTTGTGTTGAAGAGATCTCAGGCCTATATTGGAGTTCTGATTGATGATCTGGTCAATAAAGGTACAGAGGAACCTTACCGGATGTTTACATCCAGAGCGGAATACCGGATTTTATTGCGACAGGATAATGCTGATTTACGGTTGACTCCTTTGGCACATCATATCGGTATGCACCACATGGAGGACAGAATGGATCGGGTGACTAAAAAGAACGAAGAGTTGCAAGAGGTCAAGCAGTATCTGTCTAAAACCAGTGTGAGCCCGGAGGAAATCAATAATTACCTGAGCCGACAACAAGCATCTCCACTCAAGCAATCCGTGAAGCTGGATAGCCTGCTGCTGCGCCCCGAAGTCTCTATCGATGGTTTGCGTTCCGCTCTTCCGCAATTAGACGAGTTCCTGTCCAGGGTCGATGACGAAGTTGTAAGTATGAGCGAGATCAATCTGAAATACGCAGGCTATATTCGTAGAGAGCAGGAGTTGGTAGAGAAAATGGATCGATTGGACGGAGTGCCACTGGGTGAAAGAGTAGATTATGCCAAAATAGAGTCTCTTTCTTCAGAGGCTAGAGAAAAGCTCTCCACCATTAAGCCACTGACGATTGGTCAGGCGAGCAGAATCAGCGGAGTCTCACCATCAGATGTATCAGTATTGCTCGTGCATGCCGGGCGATGAAGTTGGCAAAAGCAGGGGCGAAATGAAAATGTGATTGTGGATTTATTTTTCTGATGTCAATAGTGTTTCTCAGATAGCCTTATATTTACCTATTCATTTATTGGTTTAAGCTATGAAAGATACCGCAACCTCATATCCCAAATTCTTCTATTTGCCGGCGCCCCTGACCATAGCACTATTGGCCATACTGCTCTACCTGCCCACTTTGAATTTTGATTACACTCAGGACGATGCGATTGTCATTGAGGAGAATGTTTTCACACAGAAAGGCATAGCTGGTATTCCCGATTTATGGACACATGACACTTTTTATGGTTTTTTTCAGGACGATTCAAAATCTAGTCTTGTAGCCGGGGGAAGATATCGCCCTTTCACTCCAACACTATTTGCTTTGGAAGGAGGCATTTTGGGATTTTCTCCGGCAGTCGGGCATTTCTTCAACCTGCTGTATTACGGTCTGTTGTGTGGCTTGATTTACTTGTTTTTGTTCGAGTTGTTTCGAAAATTTCCGAAGGGGGCACAATGGGCGCTCTGGGCGAGCTTGATTTTTCTCGCTCACCCGATTCATACCGAGGTTGTTTGTAATATTAAGGGAAGAGATGAGGTTATGGCTCTTCTGGGCTCTATCGCCGCCGCTTTTGTGCTCTGGAAAGGGAGTTCCTTTAGGCATTACGCCCTGGCTTTTGTCTTGTTTCTGGTAGCGATATTCTCCAAGGAGAATGCGGCGGTTTTTGTCTTACTGCTTCCGGCACTTTTGTGGTTGCAGCAGAGGGAAAAGCAAGCTAAAGTATCCCTTGGACTGCTCGGGAGCGGACTCGCAATCTACCTCATTGCAAGATATGCGGTATTGGGTACTATTGGAGGAGGGGAGGAGCCTCGCGAACTCATGAATAACCCCTTTATGCAGTGGAATGGCAATTCCTACGAAGTACTTAGCTATGTAGAGCGCATTCCGACAATACTGTTGGGATTACTTACTTATCTCAAGTTGGTCATTTGGCCCTGGCCATTGTCTCATGACTACTATCCATTGCAATTGCCCATTATCTCCTACTCAGATTATCGCATGTACCTTTCACTTGCACTCTATGGAGGACTCACATTTTGGGCCTTCAAAAAACTCAAAAATTTAAATATTGCAGCATGGGGCTGGCTCTGGTTTATTATCGCTCTTTTTCCGATGTCTAACATCCTCATCAATGTAGGTACTTTTTTATCTGAGCGCTTTTTATTTATTCCTTCTTTGGGCTTTGCTATGATCGTAGTGTATCTGCTTTTCTCTAAGGCGGCGGCGAAAAAGTTGTCACCCAAGGTTAGAACTGGGATAGGTGTTGCTATCATCGCATTATATGTGATTGCTGTAGTCGTGAGAATGCCTGCCTGGAAGTCAAACTTCACCTTATTTACCACAGACGTAGAAACCTCTTCCAACAGTGCTAAGGTGAATAATGCGGCTGCAGGGGAATACAATAGAATGGCGGGCCTTTCCAATTCTACAGAAGAACAAAAAAAATGGGCGCGAAAAGCACTTCCGAAAAGCAATCGGGCGCTGGAATTGCATCCGCGATATAAAAATGCCTTTTTACAAAAAGGTAACGCCTATTTTTACCTCAAGGATTATGATGCGGCCATTGAGCAATACGAAAACTGTTTGCAACTGGATCCCAATGATCCGGATGCAACATCCAATCTCGCTATGGCGTATCGCTCAGCCGGGCAGTATTACGGGGAAGAAAAGCAAGATTTGGCCACCTCCGTGCGTTATCTCAACAAAGCGTACGAGATGCAACCCAATGACTATGAAACGCTGAGATTATTAGGTGTCGCTTACGGTTTTTCAGGACGTCCGGATCAAGCTATTCGCTTTTTCAAAAAGGCTTTGCAATTGAAGTCGGGAGAGGCTCAGCCGTATTATAATATCGGCGCAGCCTATATGCAAAAGGGGCAGTTGGATTCGGGGCAACTGTACATGGAACGCGCTAAAGAGATTGACCCCTCGCTCTTTGAAAAAAATAACGGCGAATAATGAGAAACTATGTACTATTCCTGACAACTTTTCTCATTTTTTTTGGCTCCCTGAAGAGCCAGGAGATGAATCAGTGGGTCGATTCAGTATATCGGGAAATGAGTTTGGAGGAGCGCGTCGGTCAAATGCTCATGATTCGAGCTCATTCTGATTTAGGACCCCGGCATATTCAAGCCGTCGAGCGATTTGTTAGTGAGTATCACGTGGGTGGATTGTGTTTTTTTCAGGGCACCCCGGAACGCCAGGCAGAATTGACCCGTGCATATCAGGATCTGGCAAAAACGCCCTTATTGATCAGCATGGATGCCGAGTGGGGAACGGGAATGCGTTTTAAGTCTGACGGCTACTCTTTTCCCAAGCAGATGACAGTTGGAGCGATCGATGGGTTATCTTCCAAGGTCACTGAGCAAATGGGCTATTGGATTGGTAATCAATTGCGTGAAATTGGAGTTCATATGAACTTTGCCCCAGTAGTCGATGTCAATAATAACCCCAAAAATCCGGTAATTAACTATCGTTCCTTTGGCGAGAATCCGGAGCGGGTGAGCCGACATGCAAAGGCTTATATGAAAGGCATGCACGCTTCTCAGGTCGCGGCTTGCGCGAAGCATTTTCCCGGACATGGAGATACAGATGTGGACTCTCATTTGGGCTTGCCAGTCATTTCGCACAGTAGAGAAAGGCTGGATAGTGTAGAACTGTACCCCTTTCGTCAGATGATAGCAGCCGGTGTGCCGGCGATTATGGTAGCGCATTTAAGTATTCCCGCTTTGGACGATAGACCCAATCGTCCGACGACACTTTCCAGGCCAACCATTCAAGGATTATTGCGTGAGGAAATGGGGTTTGAGGGTCTCATCATCACCGATGCGATGGAAATGAAGGGCGTCACTCGTCATTTTAGCCCGGGAGAAGCCGAGGTTCTCGCGATAGAAGCCGGGAATGACATGATTTGTCTGCCATCTAATATTCCGGTGGTTTTCCGGGCGCTGGTTGAGGCAGTCAAACAAAACCGATTGACTGAGGAAGAGTTGGAAGCCCATGTAAAACGGATTTTATCCCTAAAGTACCGATTGGATCTGCATAGGGAAGGAAGAACCCATCCCCAGCAAGACATCGAGAAAAGAAATATGACGTCTCGCCCGGAGTGGGAGGTGGTGACGGAAACCATATATCAGAATAGTATCACCTGTCTCAAAAACGAGAACAATAAGATTCCGGTGAAACAGATAGGGCCGGGACTGATGGGCGCCTTGAGCATTGGAGCAGATGGGACGACACCCTTTATTCAACAATTGAAGAAATACAATACGGTCATTGACTTTACGGTGGATAAATATTTTCAGTCCTCACCCACGAAAAACATGTTGTTGCAATTGGAGGTCATGGACCTGGTTTTTGTCGGGATTCACGATCTGTCAAACTCTTCGGGCAATAATTATGGGGTCAGTGATGCGACCATTCATTTTCTCAAAAAACTCAGTGAAAAAACTCAGGTAGTTGTCGTGCTCTTTGGCTCTCCATATGCATTGCCCTCATTTGAGTTCTTAGATCACCTTTTGGTCGCCTATGAGGATCATCCAACAGCTCAAAATATGGCGGCTCAAATGTTATTTGGTGCGCGGGAAATCCGCGGGCGATTGCCGGTGACTGCGGGGAGTTTTGAAGAGGGTAGATCATTCTATATTCCGGAAATGAAGCGATTGAGCTGGGCGACGCCTGAGAGCGTGGGCATGAGTTCTAAAAGGTTACTTAAGATAGATACTCTGGCAGAAGAACTCATAGAAAAGAAAGCGGCTCCCAGTTGTCAAATTTTGGTCGCTAAGGAAAATAAAGTGATCTATCACAAGTCCTTTGGTTATCACACCTATGAGAAGGAAAATCAAGCGCTAACTTCAGATGTGTACGATTTAGCTTCTGTGACAAAGGTAGCCGCTACGACACTGGCTATTATGAAACTTTACGAACAAGGTCGCATAGACTTGTTTGCTCCGCTGGCCAAGTACTTGCCGGATGTCATTGGAACGAATAAAGAGGAGCTAAAAATAATAGATATTCTTTCCCATCGCGCCGGACTCAAGCCCTGGATTCCTTTTTACAAAAACACGCTCGAAAAATTAGGAAGTGGGAAGTCTATACCCTCTACTACATATTATCAGGAAGAAGAAAGCAGTAGTTTCTCCATACCGGTAGCCAGTCAGGTGTTTATGAAAACAACTTATGTGGATAGCATTTATAACTATATTTTGGAATCTCCGGTCAGAAACCCGGGAGACTATAAATATAGCGATCTGGGTCTGATCCTTCTGGCTCGACTTATTCACTCGGTGGATGGAAGGAGTTTGGATCAAATGGTTGAGGAAGAGTTTTACGGTCCGATGGGACTGAAACGGACCGGCTTCCAGCCGCTTTCCCGATTTATTTCTCCGGCTTCTATCGTACCTACGGAGTACGATAATTATTTTAGAATGCAAGTGCTGCAGGGATTTGTACACGATATGGGAGCGGCTATGTTGGGCGGAGTGAGTGGTCATGCCGGCCTTTTTTCCAATACCCAGGAGCTGGCTGCTATTTTTCAAATGTTGCTCAATAAAGGGGTCTATGGCGGCGAGCGCTTCTTACAGGCCAAAACTATTGAGCGATTTACTCAACGCATGCCGGGAGCGAGCCGACGAGGCATTGGTTTTGATATGAAACAATTGGATGAGAGCAGGAGTGAGAATATGTCGGAATGGGCTTCCTCAGCTACCTACGGACATCTCGGGTTTACCGGTATTGCTGCCTGGGTGGATCCCGAAAGTCAATTATTGTATCTTTTTCTGTCCAATAGGACGTATCCCAGCATGAGCAACTCAAAACTGGCAAGGGGGAAATACCGAAATAAAATTCACTCAGCAATTTACGAGGCGATGATAGATCGCAATGGTGCTTGAGCTATGAGGAATTGACTTGTAATGGCTTGAGTGTGTTGGTCAGGTTCATGAGTCGGCAAATAATACGTGCTGGCTCAGAGCGAAGAGGCAGGAAGCGGCCGGAGGCCGCAAGCGTGAGGGATATGGAGGGTGCTGGACCCGAAGGCGTCCAGCAAGTCCGCTGCAGAGCGGAAGCTCTGCGAGGACGGAGCGTCCCGAGGCCGCCTCCTCGAAGATGGGAGGCGGCTCGAGGATATAAGACGCGAACCCCGGAGGAGCCCGACCCTCCCCGGTTTCCCGGGGAGGGGCACGCCCAAAAAATCAAACAAAGAAGAGCAGAAAAATAGTCCGTGAATTCCTTGATATATTATCAAATAAATTATATATTTGTAATCATATTGATGATATCCGCTTTTTAAGCGTTAGCGGATCCATCGTTTTCTTATTGAGACCTTAGTCGAAAAAGCCTAAATTAGATTTCTAGTTTAGGCTTTTCGCATGCTACTGATTCTGTAATGCCTTGTCGCGGAGCTTTTTTAAGAAAGGAGAGGCAAAAATAAATCGGTGGAGTTCTTCATTGTCGCTGTTAAGCACCTCGTCTTTGTGTCCCTGCCATTCGAGATGGCCATTGCTCAGAAGGGCTATATTCTCTCCAATTTCCATCACGGAATTCATATCGTGGGTGTTGATGATGGTGGTGATATTTCTTTCCTGAGTGATATCTGAAATCAATTCATCGATGAGGATGGAAGTCTTGGGGTCCAAGCCGGAATTGGGCTCATCGCAAAATAAATAATCGGGTTC
This sequence comes from Saprospiraceae bacterium, assembly GCA_041685645.1. GTDB lineage: Bacteria > Bacteroidota > Bacteroidia > Chitinophagales > Saprospiraceae > JAWLFI01. Next base: position 9,076 of record JAWLFI010000053.1, read on the forward strand.
CAGAACGATAGCCCGTGCAATCCCCACTCTTTTTTGCATTCCACCACTGGCTTCGGAGGGATAGAGGTGATTGACTTCCCGAAGATCGACCCTTTCGAGCGTCTCTGTGACTTTGCTATTTTTCTCCTTTAGCGTCATATTTGAAAACATGTCGAGGGGAAAGCGGATGTTTTCTTCAATCGTCATGCTGTCAAATAATGCGCCTTGCTGGAAGAGCATGCCCACCTTCATGCGGATGGCTCTCAGTTGTTTTTGATTCAGAGAAAGGAAGTCGCGATCACCGTAGAGGATTTTTCCCGAGGTCGGTGGATAGAGTCCGACGATGATTTTTAGTAAAACCGTTTTGCCCGCGCCACTTCTGCCAATGATAATATTGGTTTTCCCCTGATAAAAGTCAAGGGTGATGCCTTTCAAGACCTCTAAATCGCCAAATTTTTTCGTTATTTTTTCTACCCGAATCATAATTATGAGGTTAAAACTACAGCGATGACGTAATCTGAAAGGAGAATGAGAATATTGCTATAGACCACGGCATTGGTGCTGGCGCGACCGAGTTCAATACTGCCTCCGGTGACGTAGTATCCTTGATAACTGGATACTGAGGTCAGGATATAACCAAAAACGGTCGCCTTGACAAACATCATAAAAACATTGTAGGGATCAAAGAAAGATCGCAGGCCCTGGATGTATTCCGGGCCGGTAAAATAGCCGGAGGGTACGGTGGCGAGATAGCCTCCCATGATACTGACAAATGCCGCCGTGCAAACGAGTAAGGGGACGACAAATAAGGCGGCGATGACTTTTGGAAGGATCAAAAATGAGGCAGTATTGACACCCATGATTTCCATGGCATCGATGTGTTCTTTTTGCCGCATGCCCCCCAATTCAGCAGCGATATTCGACCCGACCTTCCCCGCCAGTACCAGACAGGTAATGGTGGGAGCCAATTCGATGATGGTGATATCTCGGACGATGTAGCCGACGTAATATCGAGGTACCATGGCCGAACCCAATTGATAAGAGAATTGAACTGCGGTCACCGCACCGATGAAAACCGAGATGAGTATGATAATGGTCAGTGAGCCTACGCCAATGTCGTTCATTTGGCGCATGGTTTCCTTCCAGTACATGGTCCAGCTCTCCGGCTTGCTGATGGTCTTTTTCATCATCAGTACGTAGCGACCGAAATGGTATAAAATGTTGGGTTTCATGAAATTTATTAGTCAGACTATCTCTAAACGACCCTAAATTTATTTAATTTTGAACCAAGGAAAGAAAAAAAGTACATGCAGAATTCAAAAGTTATTGCTATTACTGGCGGCACAGCGGGTATCGGGCGTGCCATTGCGCAAAAATTTGCCCGAGAAGGTTGGTCCGTAGCCCTTTCTGCCCGAACTGAGGAAGATTTAGAAGAAATGCATCGGGACCTTTTAAAAATAAATCCGGATGTCGAAGTCCTGACCCTTGCGGTGGATGTGCGAAAAAAAGAGGAGGTGGAGACATGGATTCGCAAGATCGATGAGAAATGGGGTCGATTACATGTTTTAGTGAATAATGCCGGTGTGTTTATTCCCGGAGCTCTTTTGGAAGAAGAGGATGGAAATTTGGAACTGATGGTGGAGACAAATTTGTATTCCTCCTACTATTGTACGCGCGCCGCCATGGATCTGCTTCAAAAATCCCGGCCGGCCCACATTTTTAATATGTGCTCAATTGCCAGCATTACGGCCTATCCCAATGGAGGCTCCTATGCGATATCCAAATGGGCGCAGTTGGGATGGAACAATTGCTTGCGTGCGGAACTCAAGGAAGAGGAAATCAAGGTCACCGCTGTGCTGCCGGGAGCGACCTGGACCCGCTCATGGGAGGGCGCAGATCTGCCCCCCGATCGCTTGATGGATCCGGAACATATCGCTCATATGGTCTATGCAGCCTGGGATTTGCCGCCCAAGTCAACAGTGGAAGAGATTATTGTTCGACCGCAATTGGGTGATCTGTAAATCAGGTATTCATCGCCCCACAAATTGAAATCGTCTGCCCGCTGATGTAGGTGGATTTGTCAGACATCAAGAATACGCACAAGTCGGCGACCTCTTCAGCTTCGCCCCATCTATTCAGGGGAATATTCGAAAGGAAACTCTTTTTCGTCTCTTCATTGAGCTCATCGGTCATTTCCGTTTGTATAAAACCCGGGGCGATGGCATTACAACGAATATTTCTGGAGCCGACTTCTTTGGCGATAGATTTGGTGAATCCGATAATCCCGGCTTTAGAGGCCGCATAATTAGATTGACCGGCATTGCCAAACATGCCCACCACCGAACTCACATTAATTATGGAGCCCTTCCGCTGTTTCATCATGGGGCGCATGCAGTGCTTAGTCAAATTATATACCGATTTTAAGTTCACGTGAATGACCTTGTCCCATTGTTCCTCCGACATGCGGAGTAGCAGGTTGTCCTGCGTAATGCCGGCATTATTGATCAGGCCATCGATGCTTCCAAAATCGGAGATGACCTGCTGCACCAACTCTTTGGCTGCATCGAAGTCTGCGGCATCGCTTTGATAGGCCTTGACGCCCTCGCCCAATTCACTGGCGATTTGATCCGCCAGATCTGAGGAGGACCGATAAGTAAAGGCGACCTGCCCCCCGGCCGCATGACACCTTTTTACCATGGCCGCTCCGATTCCTCTTGAGCCTCCGGTAATCAAAATTACTTTTCCTTGTAAATCCATATCAATTGTATTTAGCTAATTCAGTTTTTAAATGGTCGATGACTTTAACTTCATCCGGGTCCTCACCCTTGTTTTTTGCCAGAGCATAGGAAATCCAATCGCCCAAATGGACCAGGTATAAACTCTTTTCTATAAAGGTTCGACCTCGAGAAAACACTTCCATATATCCGCCGGCCCAGTGCTGAAACACCTCTTTTGTCAAATCCATGCGCAATTGCGTGCGGGCATGATCATCCCGATGCCGCAGGGCGATGACCAATAATTGGCTTCGATCCCCCTTCCAGCCCACGATTTCATTGTGATTCATTTCCGGGAATTCGTTATGCCAGCATAAGTGTTTGGCATTTTCGTTCAATTGCTGTCGCCATCTCATCAATGTTGATGTCGATCTTTTCGCTCCATAGAGCACCGGAATTTTGTGCTCAATCAGACCGGCGATCTGTTCTGCTTTATCTTTGATATTGCCCTGCTCTAATTGCAAGCGCTCCACGGCATCGATCAAGGCCTCCTCGAAAAAGTTGGAAATACAGCCGGATTTGTGCAAAGCGTACAATTGAGCCACTACAGAAAACCCAAAGCACGCACGCGGGGCAGAATACCCTCCGGGAAGGACGATCAATTCGTTCCCGTTCTTCTTCGCTTCAGCACTCAGCTCTCCTCCGCTGCTGATGACGATGATCCGTGCTCCCCGGGAGAGGATTTGTCGATAAGCAGAGAGCGTCTCCTCTGTATTGCCCGAATAGGAAGAAACAATCGCCAATGTATCCTTATCGACAAAACGTGGAATATCGTAGTCTTTATGTGCAATGATCGGAACCCCGGCCACATCACAGAGGAAAGACTGCATAAAATTGGCTCCTACGCCGGAGCCTCCCATTCCACAGATCAATACCTCGTGGATGTCGCTGACCTTCTGCACCTCCGCTTCACGTCCAATTTGTATCCCTTGCTCCAATTGCTTTGGAAAATCTCGAATCAGTTCCTCCATTATTTCTCATTTTCTCCCCAATAATAACAAATTTCATAGCCAATGGGGAGAAAATCCCTAACTTTGAAAGATGTCGGGAAAGCACATCGTGGGCGGAGAAGGTGAACAGTACGTCGCCAGGCGCCTGTATGAAGAAGGTTATCTCATTTTGGAGCGCAACTGGAGGCAAAAACCTTACGAGGTCGATCTGATCGCGTTTCGGACAGAAACGCTAATTTTTGTCGAAGTTAAGACCAGAACTGATGAGCGCTTTGGCGTTCGTCGGTGGGGAATGACAGAAAGTAAGAAACAGGCACTCATCAATGCGGCCTATTTTTATATGGAAAAGCACGTTTGGGACATAGAATTCCGCTTTGACGTGATTACCATCGCCAAAGTAGCCAACGAATGGGAGGTTAAGCACTATAAAGATGCATTTTTTCCCGGCATTTCCGGTCTGTAGGCAGTTTAGCCCATACTCTCATCCAAATGCGGCTCCTCCATTTCAAAAACGGGGTATTCTCGCATCAAATATTGCCATAACCCCTCAGGGACAATGGCCATGGGATCTATCGAACGAATGTTGTAGTACAATTCAAAAATATCTTCATTTTGAATTTTATAGCTCCCCGAGTGCTCCACGATGTTCTCTATGTCTTCCAGCCACAGGCTGTAGCTCAGAATAGATTGCATCAGGCAAAACAAACTGCTGTTTACAAACTCTATTTGTCCGCTGGACCAGTGAATGTACACCTGGTGATCCCGCGCCAGATAGATGTAGTGCCGTGTTCGAGGCCCTTCACAAGTGCCCAGACAGAGCAGACAGTCAGTCATCGGCAAACTTCTCCATTCGTGAATGGAGGTGTCAAAATAAAAATATGGTAAACCCTTCTTGGGAAGACCACCGGCATTGAGTAGAAATTTCTCCTCAGCGGTCAATCCTTTTCTCGAAGATACCTTGCGAGTCGTCATCGAGCCGGAATAATGAGTAAAATGCTCTTTGTAAGTCGTTAACGGGAAATTCATAGGGATGGATGTTTCGCGTCACATTTATGTCATCAATGTAGATAATATTATACTATCGCAAAAGAAATTTGCAGTTTTCTTTGAAAAAAAATGCGCCGGACGGTTTTCTCATTGAATCAGATAGGTGAGGATCACCAAACAATTCAACAAGACCACGCTGAGCGCTATTTTGTATGCTGCCGTTTTTTGAGGTTCTACCTGTATCATATTGTTTCCGCTTTCAGACCCTCTAAGTAACGAATTATCAGCGAGTTACACAAACATTTGTTTTCTACAAGTAAACTTCCTTGATACTCTATTCTTTATTCATCTATCGAATAAATTATATCTTAGATATGATGCAGAAATCTAGCCATTTGAACCATTTCCCATCTGAAGTATTTAGTGAGTCAAAGCTCAAAATATGGCCTTTCTAGATTGGTTTTCCTCGGATGCACAACCCGATTCCTGGCACGCGATTGAAAGTGAGTCAGATATTTCTCAAATGATCGCCGATTCTCACCACCAACCGGTTGCTGTTTTCAAGCACAGTTCGCGCTGCGGCATCAGCCATTCAGTGATGAGCGATTTGGTGCGCGATAGCGAAAAAGCCCCCAATAACACTCAAATGTATTTTTTGGATTTGCTGCAATATCGCTCGCTTTCTCAAAAAGTAGCCGAGGACCTAAATGTGGCCCATCAGTCCCCGCAACTCATCATTCTTTCTGAAGGTGAAGTAGTACGTCACGCCTCCCATCACGCGATTCGCTGGTCCGATATGACCGCTGATATTCCATCGGGTAAGAAAGAAGTATAGCTTTGTTTTTTTTAATGTTTGGGCGTCACCCCATCCGCCAGCCGGCGGACGGGGTCGGGTCGTTCGGGGGTTCCGTCCTTCATCAGCTTCGCTGACTCGGACTCGCACCACGCCCGGCGCCGCTGCGCTAGTCGCCGGTCGCGTCGCGACCCCTACCACCCCTGACGCAAGGCCGGATCAGAAATTGTGCCCTTACCACTTCGAGCTGTTACCTTACTGATAGATGTGAGAATTGCCCCGCCAGTGTCATTACCACTAAA
>JAWLFI010000230.1:0-3593 GCA_041685645.1 Saprospiraceae bacterium
CTTGTGGCAGTTTCCGAAATACTTTCTTGGCAACAGGGTTTTCAAGTAATTGTGTATGGGTGGATAACAATTTTTCCTCAAGGGCAAATATGTGGCTGCCCAAAAATAACCGAAGGCGGCTTTACTTCCCAAGCCCATTGGTCTAATGCTCTATTCAGATTAAGGCGTAACGAAGGAGCATAGTATTTACAATACGACTGAGAAGCAAGGCAGATATGAGCAAAAAGATCAAGACTTGGTCTATAACGAATTTAGTGGTAATGACACTAGGCGTCGGCATGGAGATGGACAAAATACATACGCACATCTCCCTTACCTTTCACATTGACCATTCCCCGGGGTTCAAAGGTGAAATGGGGTTCGTCCTGTATCAAACGATAAGTAGAGTGAGAAATGTTCACTTTATCCTCCTCGCCTGCACTTTCTATGCGGGCAGCCGTATTGACCGTGTCTCCCCAAACGTCATATTGAAACTTTTTGAGACCTACAATGCCGGCCACCACGGGACCTGTATGTATTCCAATACGCATTTGGAAAGCCACTTTGCCCTGGCGGAGATGTTCCTCTCTTCTCTTTACCAGGAACGTCTGCATCTCAAGAGCAGCCTTAGTTGTTTGATTTGCCGAGTCCTTCTCCCGGTCTGAGAGGCCACCGGCTGCCATATATGCATCGCCAATAGTTTTGATTTTTTCAATGCTGTATTTTTCGCAGATATTGTCAAAGGCTTTAAAACAAGCGTCGATTTCTTTGACGAGCTCTTTAGCTGTCAGCAAAGCGGAAGCTTGAGTAAATTCCTTGAAATCCGTAAACAGAATCGATGCCCGTTCGTAATCCCGGGCATCGGAATATCCTTTTTCCTTGAGTTCGCGTACCACATCAAAAGGGAGGATGTTCAGCAGTAATTCATCGGTTTTATCCCTTTCTGCTTTGATTCGGATTTGTTCGTTTTGAATCCCGGTAATCTTATCAAATATACCGTAGAACAGAAAGGACGAAAATGCAAGTGAGCCAAATTGGAAAGTGTCTTTAGCCCATGTGCCCCCGGGTAAAATGCCTAATAAGGAGAGTTGAAAGAAAACCGAACCTATAAATAAGACGAGGAACGAGTACAGTAGGATTCGCCCCGATTTGATTTTTCTTCGGGTCAGGATGACCATGGGGACCATGGTGCAAAAGACAAAAACGAGCAGCACTCCATTGTGTATGGTGACTGTCAAATACACAGGTATAGCTGTCATTAATAAAATATGACAAATTAAAGCGACGAAAATGGTAATGGCGAGATACGCTGTATTGTATCGGGGAAGGTGTTGCTTCAGATCCAGGAAATCCCTTACGAATAGTCCGACAAATAAGACGATGCCACTGATGATCATCTGCGCGAATGGAACCCCGGAATGCAAGCTGACCGGGGTGTAGTTTCTCAGGATACTGCTGATTTCGAGAAAATACAGAATAAAGCAAAAGGCCAGGAGTCCAAAAAATATAAAGCTTCTTTCTCTAAAAGTGATAAAAAGGAAGATACTAATGAGGACGAGGATGGACATCATGCCGGCATAAGTAAATTGGGTGGCAGATGTCCTGAACAGGTAACTGATAAAGTTGCGCGTAGGGAAAATACCGCAGTGACTGAGGTGAGCCGTTGTTGCATTATTGCGAAATTGGCAATTTATATACATGATCATGGAATCGGAGGGTCCCAGGCTCAAAGAGATATAATTCCGATGAGAGGGGACTAATTTAGAGTAAATGTTTTCATTTACGGAAGACATTTGCTTTTCAATAATCACCTCATTTTGCACCTGATAACTCCAAAGCGTATCGATGAGATTACTGCTTGAGATCATTCCGGAGACTTTTTTGGTGCCTCTATTTTTGAGTCGGAGGCGGATCCATATCGACCGTGTGATGATCCCTGGTGTGATGGAATCCACCGGTACAAACTTCAAACTACTGTCCTGCATGATGCGATCGATATCGAGTTCGTCGGCTTGATCCTCCAGGAAGGTAAGGTAAGCGGGCAGCTTCGGCCAGCTTTCTAAGGAGTCGTGAAAGACAAGGGTTGGTATGGAATCCGGGGATGGTGGAGTGGCATATATGGACAGTAGAGAAAGAAAACAAAAACAAGGTACAAAAATGATTTTGCGCATTGGTTCAATTTTACCGAAACGATCTACTGTTCAAACGAGGGGGCATTGCACAAGATAATGATTTTTAGGTATTAGGGCGAATTCTCTATTTCTACTTCTTGTACTGTTTCATTTGTGCATTCTGAAGCAAGTACAAGTCCTGTTGGAGTCGATAGAATATGTTTCATGGTCTTTTTTTGCAGTTTGCAATAACCTCATTTCTGTATGGAACACGGAACTTGTGACGCTTTAGCGTTATCTGAGGATCTTCAGGATTTGCGCGGACAATGTAAACAACAAATAAAATTTGCGCTAGTGCTGCGGAAGGTCCCGCGCCCCGGCGCGGGAGTGCGAGCGCAGCGAGTACCGAACGAAGGTGGAGCCTGGAGCATAACGCCGCCCCGAAACGCCTTGAGGGGCGGAGCGCCCTAATTATTCATATTATTAAAGCCTCCTTTTCCTCATATGGAATGGAAACGACCCTTTTCCGGCTGGCTCTCGGGGCGGTTGTGGACCGATTCGGCTCACTTAGCTGCTCGGTCTGTACCGTGCCTCACGCAGTTGACGAATCCAAATAAACAGGGGAAGAAAGGCGGTTAAGGATATGATAATGAGCGCAATGTAAGACTTGAGGCCGGCGATGAGCAATAGGCTGATGAGCAACAGCTGAAAACCCAGTCCGAATATGGATAACAATGACATCAACCAGCCGGGTATGCGCTTTTGGGTGGCCGCCGATGGATCTAGTGTATAAATCAATTGGTCGAATCCTCCGTACAAAAATCGAAATAAGCTGTACATCAGGTGTACCGTTTTGGGATTTTCTCCGGGAAAGGCCGTGGGAGCTTCATCTTCGAACACCCGGCTCGTGGTATCGCCATTGAAGCGGGATCGAAGAATGGCGTAATAATAATTGTATAGCGTTCCCTGCAGTTGCATGCAAAAAAATGCCAATAATCCCATATACAGGGGTGTATCACTCACCCGAACGATGACCATAAGGAGCAGGAAATTGAGGAGGATGTCTGCTATGGAATCTAAAAAGCGCCCGGTGTATGACGGGGTGTTTTTCACCCTGGCCAGCTCGCCATCTGCCGCATCCAGGATAGACTTCAAAACGAGAAATGCGCCCGCTGCCCAATAGTTTTCATAAATGATGAAAATCAGAGCAATGAGGCCGGAGATGACGAAAGAAACCGTTACATCAACGGGCGTAAAGCGGGTGTTTTGCAGGGATAGGGCGATCCGTTTGGCAATGGGTCGGCCGTAATCTGACAGATCGAGAAACTTGTGTTCCTGGGGTAATTTTGACATCTACTTTTTGATTCCTGATATTGCCGTTGCGGAAATATCCTAACATGAACACAGTTTTGATTTGAGTAGGTAGGGAACACCGAATCCGGAGAAAGGTTTATTTCGCCTTGTCCATCAACTCGTGTCATTTCCACTACATAACTATAGAAA
>JAWLFI010000231.1:0-3591 GCA_041685645.1 Saprospiraceae bacterium
GCCGGAACCCCTGCGACCCGGCGGTGGAGCCATTACCCTCACACTCCTCAATGATGTTCCCCTTTGGTACGAAATTTGGCGTAAATTCAACGGGTTCCCACCTGACTTTTACGATATGAATCCGCCTGAAAAAGTCAATAAAATACCAGTGCCAAAATGAGAACTCGTTTGATCTTTTTGCTGGTCTTGTCTAGCTGGACACTGGTGCCCAAAGCATACTGTCAGGCAAATGGTGACAATCCCGTTCTCCATGTGGCAGATTATGTCGAAATGGTTCAGGAGCAGTATCCACTGATCGAACTGGCTGATATTCAAATGGATTTAGGCGACGCCACAGTATTGCAGAGTAAAGGTGCATTTGATGTGCAATTAGGGACTGATTTTGATCAAAAGTTTTTTTCCGAATCAAACTATTACCGCATCTTCAATGGAGGCGCGCAATGGCAGAGCCCCTATGCCTTCCAACTGCAGGCCGGAGTCGACCTCGCCGATGGAGTTTTCCTCAATCCGGAGCGCAATTTCCCCTCATCAGGCCTGGGGTATTTGGGAATCACCATGCCCCTGGGAAAAGGCTTGCTGATGGACAAGGCTCGAGCCGGCCTCAGAGATGCTGAACTCTTTCAGGAACTTCAAATGCAACGTCGCTTGCAACTGCGCAATGAAATTATGTCGCAAGCCTTAGATGCCTACTTCGAATGGATCCAAAGTGATGAGCTCTATCGCACCTATGAAGAAATCACCGAAGCAGCAGAAGATCGATACGATTTTGTCATGACGGCTTATGAAGGAGGAGATCTGGCCCCTATAGACACGCTGGAAGCATCCATGCAGTATAGACAACGGAAACTGGAATTAGTCGCTGCACAAAATAAGCGACTGAGCGCCCAGGCGAATGTCCAAAACTTCATTCCTAATTTCGATCTGAATAGCTGGAACTCGCCCACCTTCAATGAAATAGCGGCTATTTGGCAAACCCGATCACAGGAATTTTGGCTGAATAGCCTAACCGAACACCCCAAAGTAATCGACCTCCAAATAGAACGCGAACGGCTTTTAGTTGATCGACGACTGGCCCGGGAAAGCCTCAAACCCAAAGTAGACATAAAATATCAGTGGCTCAACTCCATCAACCAAATTCGAACCGGAGATATCAACTCCACGCTCTCACCTAATGATTATAGCTGGGGGATCTCGTTTTCATACCCCATCCCCCTGCGGGCCGCACGGGGTAAAATGCAAATTAACAAAATCAAACAGTTCGAAAATCAATTCAAAATCAATCAACTCCGCCAGGAGCTGAACGCAAGAATGCAGGCCCTACTCGAAATTCAATCTAATTTTGAAGATATCATTGGGGAATACAATACCCTCATCAATGACTTCCGCCGACTCCTGCAGGCAGAACGGACCTTATTTGAAATGGGTGAGAGTTCACTCTTTTTGGTCAACACCCGCGAAAATAGATTGCTCAGCGCTCAGATTACTTATATCAACCTTCAATACAGCGCCTTTAAAAACCTCTTAAATCTAGCCAAAACTTCCGGAGATCTGGAAGGCAGTCTGGGGCTAATGACAGAATAATAATCGGAACGATACCATGTTTCAGAACTCCAATTTTTCCATATTCATCGCCGTCTTCACTCTACTTGCAGCAACTAAACTTGTCAGTCAAGAACTTGAGCAAAAAGTCGTATCCTCAAAACACTCCTTCTATTGGATCGTAGACGGGAATCCGGAGCCTATCCCCCAGTCCGCGGCCTGCAGAGTAAAAAATGCCACCACTTCTCAGCTGCCGCCGCGCCTAAAAACCCACCAAAAAAGCCTGCGTTTTTGGGAGACAGGTCCACCCTTTTATCAGTGGCAAAAGTTGATGACCGACCTGAGTAAGACCTACCCGCATAGACGGAATGGAGGCAGAATGGCCCATTTTTACGGTGGTATTCACGATGCCATCCAATTGGCCTACTCCCAGCTACCAGACTCTCTAATTTATCCGATCCGACAACTCCCCAAAAGTCAACACCTGCATTATCAGCTGGCCTTGATAGCAACAGCAGAGACTGCACGGGAAACGCTTTCCTTTTATTTTCCCGAGGGACAGGGCGAAATAGATGCCCTCTACCAAAAACAAACAGATTTCATACATCTATTAAAAATGGATCCCTGCTGGATAAAACAGGGTCGAGCTATTGGACAACAAATAGCTAAATACACCATCCAAAAAGCCCAAAAAGACAGAACCCGATCAGATAAAAATATATCCTTCCGGAATCAAAACGAAGGCCATTGGTACGGAACCCCATCCCCAAAGGACTACGCCAAAAGGCAATGGCGCCCATTTGTGCTCGATCATCCTTCCCAATTTCGCTGCGTAGCTCCCCCCGCCTCCTGGGAAAAAGATATGCAAGAGCTCCGCCAATTCAATCAAAATCACGCCCACAGCGACATTGCGTGGAAGTGGAAATCATCCCCTGTTTGGGATCAATGGCTCGACCAATTGATGTTTGAATACCAGCTCGATCTCGAACCCTTGAAGGCCGCTTTTATTTATGCCACCTTCCATATCGCCCGATATGAAGCCACCCTTTCCGCCTGGGAAGCCAAATATCATTATATGGGCATCCGTCCGTTTCAGTACGACACAACATTCCAGCCCCTGCTGGTCCACACACCCAATTTTCCGGGATATCCCGCAGGCCACACAACTGTAGCCGGAGCGCTCGCCGAGATCATTGCCCATTTTTTCCCGCCCGAGGCTCAACATGCCAAGCGATTGGCGCTCGAATGTTCAGAATCAAGATTCGAAGGCGGCGTGCATTTCAGAACCGATAATGAGGTCGGCCTACAACAAGGAAAACGCGTCGGACAGGCCATCATCGGATATATTGAGGAATAGCCTCTCGCTCTTTCATGCCTTTAATAATATTTATGAGGGCGATTCCCTCCGTCCGCCATACGGCGCCCTTCGGGTCGTTACGTTCCGGGGCTCTCTATTCGCTCGGCCCGAGCCCACCCCAATACCTGGGGTGGACTCGGTCTTCCTCCCTACGGTCGTCACCCCTACACATCACTATCGCAAAATACCGGGGCGCGAAAATGAGAGATGTGGTCAAACAACTAAGCCGTACAAAATAGTCACAATGTCTCGTCATGAGTGGGGCTAGCGCTGCGAAATGGGGCGCTCCGCTAACCAGCGGAGCGCGACCGCAGCCCCACCCGGACTACCGGCGTGGGGCAAGGGCCGAGCGAAGCCGCCGAAGTCCCGACAATGGTCTCCTCAGAGACCTTTTCGAGGACAGAGGCGGGGGGATCTGAGCGAGCCCTGAAGCATAGCGGCGCCAACCAAAGGGCGGGGCAGCCCCCTACATATCCCCTTTACTATGCCAGAGATAGAATAGACAAAGCTACCCAACAGCTAAAAATTCCTCTACTTCCCTTGTCTCTAATGCCTTCTGCTTAGCCTCAGTAGTGTGGTGGACTCCTTTCCTTTCTCTTTTGCATTTCCTTCCTTCTGAATAATTTGTAATTTGCAGGGAAATAGAACCCTATGCGTCATTTATATCTCGTCGTACTCGCCCTTCTCATAGGCCC
>JAWLFI010000054.1:0-14776 GCA_041685645.1 Saprospiraceae bacterium
AAGACAGGGTTTCTGCGAGCAGGGATTGGTGGGGCGGAATTAAGCGGCTATTTTCACAGTGCAAAAATAGGCAGGTAAAGCCCTCGAGATCCATTTTGGACTCAGCAGCTGTTTCGGTAGGGAAAACGCTTTGAAACATGGAAAGATTATCGTGATTGCCCACGACATGCCGGAAGGGAGTTGAGATGTCTTTCAGGGAATCAGCGTATTTTCGATAGATACTCACATGAGGTTCCTGCAAGCAAATGTCTCCTGTGTTGACTATTAGGTCCGGGTTTCGTTTTTCGGCGGCTTTAGCCAGCTGCGCCCACCCTTGCCATGAGTCGCCTGCAGAAGAATCGAGAGTGTCTTCGGGCCCCGGAAGGTGTAGGTCGGTAACTTGAATAATTTTCATATTCAAAAATAAAAAAAACCCGAACAAATCGAAATTTGCCCGGGTTTACCCTAACCTAAAAACTAATAACACCCAACACTACATTGGATGGGACTTGCGTCCCGTAATTAAATACTCGGATGAATAAAACGAATCGTAAGATTATAATGAAATTTAGTCATTAAGTCGTTGACATCAATGGATGCATGATCCAATAACTGGAACACCATATCCTGCACCAGAGGATTGTCGGTGGTCACGGCAATCACTCTGATTTTGTGCTCAGAAGTCAGGACGAACTGGATTTTCACCTCGGCGCTTTCATTGGGTCCGAGGATCTGCAGCACATCTTCTTTGATGATTTCCGTGATAGATTTTCTGAGGTGCGATTCGGGGTTGTTCGAGGCGTTCAAAAATGAGAAGGACATGAGTCCTAATGTCAATGTGAGAAATAAAATTTGGTTTTTCATAGCTTATGATTTTATGATCAGATTTTTATTTTGTTTCGTTCTTAACGCAAAGGTAGATCAAGTTGTTTCAGGACGCAAGCTTAAAGCTGTTAATGATATGTTAATGATTGCGTTAACTTATTGTAAACCAACGATTATAACATATATGAATATTTCATATTGTTGGATAAAATAAGGTAAAAAGGGGGTTTTTTGACAAATGTCGATATTAGGGCAAATTAAATTTGGTAAGAATGACTTCGCCCTGTCTTAATGAATGGGAATCTTGAGTCTGCTCCTCAAACCTTTTCATCATGAGAATGAGCTCTCGTTATTTATAGACCATACCAAATATTGTCGCAGGCTTAGATGAATTGTTGAATAACCAATGTTGAATTCCGGGCTAACACTTGAAATCCTTCAATGCCAAGAAAAAAACGAGGGAGGTATCAATAGACTCATATGTGTCTAGATCAAAATAAGATAGTAACTGATGTTGGACGGGCTTTGAAGGATCTTTGCGGTAATTCATTTATGTTTCCTATCATTGCTGAGATGATGATAGCAAATGAACCGCGAAATCTTCGGTCCTACGGGCGAAAAATTCGAGATCGAGGGATAAGATGGCTGAGCGATCCCGAAGGAACCACGACGCGGAGGAGCCATAGCTACCTTGAGGAAAGATTTATTCGATAAGGAAGATATTGTGTTTTGCAGCCATTCGGAATAGCAAGTGTCATCGGAGCAGACTCAATCTTTAAAACTGAATTTGAACGAGTTTGAGAGACCCCTTGTATTCGCTCGGAACAATCATCTGAGTGGAGGAGTATTGATAAGCTTCTAAGAAGCGCAATTGGAGTTGTTGGTACTGGGTGCTGAGAATGCTCGTTCTGTTCACTTTCCCATCGCCAAAAATCTCGTAGGAGGAGGCGGTATTGTTTACTTTAACTTCATCATTAAATATAATGCGAATCATGGAGGGAGTGGAGAAAAGAAAAAAGGAAGAAAATAATCCGTTGTCGTCTTGAGAGAACTGCCGTTTGTTAATGACTTTGTTCCAATGAAAGTCGCCATCGGGATGGATGGAAACCAGGAGTATGTCTTCATATACAAAATCTACCCAGCTGCCCCCCCGACTATACATATTGCGCTCTGCAAAGGAAGCCCGGCGTTGATAAATTTTCACTACCTCTCCAATGAGAAGAATGCCACCATCTTCTCTAAGTATGGCTTGTTGGAGTTCTAATCCGTCGATGCCCCGCCCCCCCGATTTGGAGGCGCCCAGCATTTTCTGCTCTAACTCTTTGTTCCAGGGGTAAGAGGTGAATTTCACATCTGTATTCTCGGGTGAAAGGGTAAAGTGAAATAGTCCCTCGGACTGGTCTAAGTTTCTTTTAGAGTAAAAGCCCACCACATTGAGCCGCGAGTGAGCTTCATCGTAGAGGACTTGTCCGCTATTCATTAGCAAATCTGAAGTGGGCACTTGATAGGATTTTATCTCGCTATCGCCTGATCCGGCATAGTAAATGACAAATTGGTGTTCTTCTCGACGCGACCTTTTATTGTCAACACTCAGTACCAGATACAACTCGTTCTTTTGCGTCAACTCAACGCCCACAAAACTTTTGTCAAATTGTGCCTCCAGTTCAAATTCGCGTTCCCAACTGACAAAAGCTTCATTATAGTCGTAACTGAGGATCCAGAGTTGGTCATTGGCGGTGGGCTGAAAAAAAAGTGCGTGGAGTCCATCCGTAGAGGTGGAGAATTTAAAACTACTTCCGAGGCGGGAAGACTTCAGCACAAAGTACGATTCCTGAAGCTCGGCGCGCAGATTGTAAATGTCGTGTACTACAACCGTCGTGTCGGATTCTCGAAAAGAGTAAAAGTGGTGAAATTCCTTCTGACCGGGCACGAGACCTATGGTCTTAGCACTTTTGTTGACCATGTGCAGCTCTTTGCTCCACTGCTTTTTCATTTCACGATCAAAGGCGTGGATATCAATGCGACCTCTTTCTTCGAAATAAAGGAGGAGCTGCCCGTCGAATTGGCCGATAATTTCATAGTGGGTTTGGCTGCTGATGTCCAAGGGGTTTGATACGACGACTTTTTGCCCCCTGGCGTAGGCCAGAGATAGCAAAAGGATGAGCAATACAAGTAGTCTGTCTTTGTGCATCATGATTTGTAAAACTATAAACGGTGTGTTTCTCAATTGTGTTTTGGTTATCGTAAATTTACAAAAAATCCTTCTGGCTATGGTCATGAACCCGCTTATTGAGTGCATACCTAATTTTAGTGAGGGCCGCGATGAGAAGAAAATGGATCGCATCGTAGCGGCCATATCCGGGGTGAAGGGGGTGGAGCTGCTGCATGTAGATCGCGGGTATGATGCTCACCGAACGGTTGTTACATTTGCCGGACGCCCGGAGTTTGTGTTTGATGGGGCCAGGGCTGCCCTCCGCGCAGCTGTAGAGCTGGTAGACATGCGCTCTCACAAAGGAGTTCATCCCAGAATCGGAGCGGTGGATGTCTGCCCTTTTGTTCCTTTGCGAGGAATGAGCAAAGAGGAGTTGGTTCCTCTTGTGCGGGATTTTTCTCGTCGTATTGCCGAAGAGCTCAATTTGCCCATTTATCTGTATGCTGATGCGGCACTTCGTCCGGATCGCAGGGAATTATCTCAAATACGACGCGGGCAGTACGAAGGACTTGCTCAAAAAATGCAAGAAAGAAACGGACGTCCCGACTATGGTCCTATGGAATTTCAAGCGCACTGTGGAGCCACTGCCATAGGCGTTCGCGATATTTTGGTTGCCTACAACGTGCATTTGACGACGCGGGATGTGGGTATTGCCAAAGAGATTGCAGCCGCCATTCGAGGGAGCGGCCGCACTGTCAGTGACTCAGGAGGAAAGCCATCTCGCATACCCGGCAAATTCAAAACCTTGAAGGCCATCGGCTGGATGATGGAGGACTACGGCTGGGCTCAGGTTTCGACCAATATTACAGATCTCTCAGACAGTCCAATGCACGAGGTGTACGAGGCGGTTCGCAAGGAGGCAAGAAGCAGGGGCGTGGATGTACAAGGCTCGGAATTGATCGGTATAGCTCCAATGAAGGTGTTCAGCTCGGCCGCTGCATATTACAGCGGTGGGGAGCAAGTGTTGTCTGCGAAAAAGGCTTTACAGAAGACTGTGAAAGCGCTGGGTTTAGATTATTTAGCGCCCTTTGAGCCCCGGGAGCGGGTGCTCGAATATCTCTTGCCTGAAATTTTGCCAGGGGAAAAGTTTTCCGATTGAACGTCCGGGTGCAGTGATATCGATGGGGAAGCGCGCGGAGCGCAAGAGCGCCAGGTGCCCGGAGGATCATCCGCCCGGGCGGATGAGTCTCGCAGTGATTTGTGAAAATCACGCAGAGACGGAACTCCGGAGGGGACCGACTCTGTGCCGGAGCACAGAGTGGCGCCCAAAAAATGATTAATTAAAAGCATTCATAGTATGTGTAAGTCCGATGCTGCAAAAGGAGAGAACGGCATCAGCTGCCCGGGGAATAGCTTCCTGAAGCACTTCGATCTCGTCGGGGGTCCATTCGCCGAGAACGAAGGGGATTTGTGCCCCTGTGGGAAAGTCGTTTCCAATGCCAAATCGCAAGCGGGCATATTTTGAAGTGTGCAGGCATTGTTCGATGTGTTTGAGTCCATTGTGTCCGCCGGCGCTTCCCTTGCCGCGGAGTCGGAGGGTCCCGAGGGGGAGTGCGACGTCATCGACCAGGATGAGGATGCGATCTACCGGGATTTTTTCCTTGCTCATCCAGTGGCGCACGGCATCTCCCGAGAGGTTCATGTAAGTGTTGGGTTTGAGGAGGATGATTCTGCGACCTTTGTGTTTGATATCTGCGCGCGCTCCTTTTGAGACATCCTGAAAGTCGACTTTCTTTTCAAGGGCGAGGTAATCGGCGATTTCGAAGCCAATGTTATGGCGGGTCTTAGCGTACTTGCTTCCGATATTTCCCAGGCCAACGACGAGGTATTTCATGTGTTAAATTTTGTTCAGAGAGGGTAAATGTGGCAAAATTATTTTAGTTTACCTGAAAATGTATAGAAATGATAGAACGAATACTGATTACAGACCGGGTTCATCCCATTGCAGTGGAAAGGTTAACGGCGGCGGGAATAGATGTGGACTACCGAGCGGACCTGGATTATGAGACCTTTCAATCTTTGTTGCCCGAATACGATGGAGTGATCATCAACAGTCGATCGCCGATGGGGCGTGATAATATTTTGAGAGCGCGGCGATTGCGGCTGATTGGCCGACTGGGCTCCGGTCTGGATATCATCGACTTACCGACTGCAGAGGAGGAAGGCGTGGCAGTGATCAACGTGCCGGAGGCCAATTCAAATGCGGTGGCAGAGCACGCCATGGGTATGTTATTGGCGCTAATGAACGGGATTGTGGCTGCAGACCGAGAAGTAAGAGCCGGGGAGTGGAGCCGGGAAGTTCGGCGCGGTGTGGAGCTGGCCGGCAAGACGGTGGGATTGTTGGGCTATGGTCATACCGGTCGTGCGATGGCGCAAAAACTAAAGGGCTTTGATGTGCGGATAAAAGTTTTTGATAAATATAAGCAGCGTTTTGCTGAGGATAGTCGTATTGTAGGTGAATGCTCCCTACAGGAGGTGCAGGAAGACTCAGATATACTGAGTTTGCACCTACCTTTAACAGATGAAACGAAAGGAATGATCAACGCTCAATTTTTGAGCCGATGTAAAGAAGGAATGATTTTAGTGAATACCTCCCGCGGAAAGATTTGTCAAACTGCCGACATTTTGTCGAGTTTACAATCAGGACATCTTGCGGGTGCAGCCATAGATGTATTAGAGCAGGAAGGCAAAAAAGATTTGAGTTCAGAAAAAGAAAAGCTGTATCGAGCCTTGTTTGCCCAGGAAAACACAGTATTAAGTCCGCATATCGCCGGATGGACGGAAGAGTCGCTATACAAAATCGCTGATGCGATAGCGACGAAAATTTTGAATTTCGCCAACTTGAAGGGTTGATTCGAAATATTATTTGGGGATATGAGAAGGTGTGAAATGAGTAAAAAAAGCATAGTTGTTTACAGTGAATTAATTTTGTATAATTGTGAACTACAAATCTCTGCTTTTTTAACCTAGCGAATGTAATATGAATATGATGAAACGATTACCCCTGTTGATTCTCGCTCTTATTTTAGCGATTGGTGCTGCAGCGCAGACCTCATTAGAAGGAAAGGTGACGGATGCTGAATCCGGCGAGCCGATTATTTTTGGCTCAGTAGCCCTATATAAGAATGGGGTCTTAATGACTGGTAAAGAAACTGATTTAGATGGCAATTATTCGTTCTCGAATATTGATCCGGGTCGATACGATGTAGAAGTGAGTTATGTCGGCTATCAAACCCAGCGACAGAAAGGCGTTCAGGTCAATCAGGGTCGGGCCAACCGTCTCGACATTGAGTTGGGTTCGGGCGTTGATCTCGAAGAAGTCGTAGTGGTGGATTACGATGTGCCTTTGGTGCAGCAAGATGAAACCACAGTTGGTGGAACCGTAACGGGCGAGAATATTAAGACCATGCCAATGAAAAACATCAACGCTATTGCAGCTACAGCGGCCGGAGTGTCTTCTCAGGATGGAGGAGATATCAATATCGGTGGAGCTCGATCGAGCGGTACGGTGTACTATTTAGATGGAATGCGCGTAACGGGGCGGACAGTGCCTCAGACAGAGGTCGAACAGATGCAGGTATTGACGGGAGGGATTCCCGCCTCTTATGGAGATGTTACAGGTGGAGCGATTTCGATTACTACAAAAGGACCTACTTCCAAGTTTTCGGGAGCTTTTGAAGCTGAGACTTCTCAGTTTTTGGATCCTTATGGATATAATTTATTGTATGGTAACTTAAGTGGACCTATAGTTAAGGATAGTACAGGAAGATCTATTTTGGGATTCCGACTGTCTTCACAGTATAGACGCCGAGCAGATCCGAATCCGCCTGCATTGGGTATTTATGCGGCGACAGAGGAATCGATTAAAGAATTGGAAGAAAATCCACTAACGGAATTTAGAGGCACTCAGTTTGCTTCCGGAGAATTTTTCAGGGGCGAAAGAAATGGTGGCCCGGTGGAGGAGTTAGATCGGCGTCCGAACAACAATCAGGAACAACTCGATATCACTGCAAAACTCGACTGGAGGATTAACGATCAGATTGACGTTCAATTTACCGGTACTTTTTTCGATGGGAATGAACGCTTTACGCCGGGGCGTTGGGGTGTATTTAATTATACCCGTAACCCTTACAGATACAATGACAGATATAGAGGGATTATGCGTTTTCGGCATCGTTTAGGTAAGCAGTCGTTCAACAGAAGTGGTGATGGGGATTCCAAGCCGGACAAAACTGCAGTGATACAAAATGCAGTATATACGATTGAGGCGGGCTATCAGTACAGCAGTCAGCGCAATGAAGATTTGATTCACGAAGATCGATTGTTTGACTATGGACATATTGGCAACTACAATATAGACATAGTTGATCGAGCCAATTTTGCTACAGAAGATACTCCGGGCAGCATTCTCGTTGTCAATGAGATTGTGGACACTTTCTATGCTCATGAATTTTTTCAAGCGCAGTTAAATCAGGAAGATCCTTACACTCCGAGTGGATTGAATCCCGTTCTTGACAATTACAATAAGGTGTTTGATACGCCTAATGATATCGAGGGTTACGTCAACTACAATGGTTTTACTTCGGGCGTCTTTGATAATGTGTGGAACATTTTCAATAATGTGGGAACGGTGTATAACTTGTTTCGAGACACGGAGAACGAAATTTATACCTTTCAGGCAAATAGTTCCTTTGATTTTCTGCCCGGCGGGTCGGAAAAAGGGAGGCACAATATTCAATTTGGATTGTTTTGGGAGCAACGCGTGAATCGGGTTCACGAAGTGAATCCCCAAGAATTATGGCAAGCTGCTCGTACCCTTCAAAACGATCACATTCTTGGAGTGAATTATGATCGCCCAATTGAAGGAGAGTTTTTTGATCAGGAACTGTTTGGTGAAACTTACACCTTTCAAAAGTTTGAATATTCATACGAAGACCCGGGGAATAGCCGACCTTTTTGGAGAAATGTTAGAGATCGATTAGGTGTGGAGTATTACGAGCCCATAAATATTGATGGTTTAGATCCCAGTATGATGAGTTTGGATTTGTTCACTTCCAGGGAGTTGACAGACCGAGATTTCTTAGACTATTACGGGTATGATTATTTGGGGAATCGAACGGAGAGTAATATCACATTTGACGACTTCTTCACTGATGTAGATGGTGAAGGAAACCGCACCTATTTAGTAGCTCCTTACCGTCCGGTGTATTTTTCTGCTTACATGCAGGATAAATTCACCTATAAGGACATCATATTTAGGCTCGGGGTTCGGGTGGACCGATTTGATGCCAATACGAGAGTCTTGAAAGATCCATTTACTTTATATGATATACAGACAGCAGATGAGTTTTTTGCTGCTCGACCCGATGTTGATCGACCTGCGAATGTAGAGGACGATTACAAGGTTTACGTTCAAGGTCCTCAAGATGATCGGGTGTTTGGTTTTCGAGATGGTGAAGTGTGGTTTGATGCAAACGGAACTCAGTTGAATGATGGGTCAGAATTATTTCAGGGCGGGGTAGTGACTCCTGCTTTTAAGAATGAAGATCCGGACATTCAATCTAACGATTTTGATCCCTCAATTTCATTTGAGGATTACGAACCGCAGTGGACGGTGATGCCACGATTGGCATTTTCCTTTCCGATTTCAGATGAGGCAAACTTTTTTGCTCACTATGACATCTTAGCTCAGCGACCGGATGCCAACCAGGGATATGTTTCCCCGTTGGAGTACTCTTATTTTGAAACGAGACAAAGCAGAAATAATCCGAATTTGAGACCTGTACAAACCATTAACTATGAGGTTGGGTTTAGAAAACGAGTGTCCAATAGTTCTGCGATTACCATTTCTGCTTTTTACAGAGAAATGAGAGATTTGATACAAACGAGAACCCTATTGAATGTAGCTATATCAGGCGGTCAGTATGAGGTGTATGATAATTTAGATTTTGGTACGGTGAAAGAATTTAAATTTCAGTACGATTTGCGTAGAACCGGCAATCTACAAGTTCGGGGTATTTACCGGTTGCAGTTTGCTGACGGAACGGGTTCTTCTGCTGATTCGCAGCGAGGAATTACAGATAGAGGGAATTTGAGAACGCTATTTCCACTGGACTACGATGAACGACATCGATTTGTTGCGAACATTGATTATCGATATTCATCGGGCAAGAAATATACGGGACCAAAATGGTTTGATCGAGACGTTTTCGCGAATGCAGGGGTTAATATTCAGGCATCTACTGTTTCCGGACGTCCTTTTACTCCTGCTTTAGCACCGGATATGTTTGGAGCGAGTGGCTTTGCAGGTGGTTTTAACTCCGCTCGTCAGCCCTGGACCTTTACGATTGATATGCGAGTGGATAAGAAC
Source organism: Saprospiraceae bacterium (assembly GCA_041685645.1). Lineage (GTDB taxonomy): Bacteria > Bacteroidota > Bacteroidia > Chitinophagales > Saprospiraceae > JAWLFI01. The sequence goes on from JAWLFI010000054.1 coordinate 9,387, forward strand.
TTTACACTTTCGAGTCCCGAGAGCAAGCGTTCTGTCAACCTGAATGTGTATTTCAGAGCGGAAAACTTATTAGATGCCAGAAATATAACCAACGTATATCGGTATACGGGCGATCCTAGAAATGATGGTTTCCTCAACTTTAGAACGGGTGAAGCTATCATACAAGGCTTACGAGAGCAGCGAGAAGGTATTGCAGCCAACGAAGAAGTATATATGGAAGCCTATCAATGGGCGATGTTAAATCCCGGATTTTTTGTCCGGCCGCGAAGATTGTTTGTGGGAGCAATCGTAGAATTTTAATACAAAGAGAAAAAAATCAATACTATGAAAATTTATAACATAAACTGGTTGTTTGTAGCTATTTTACTGCCCTTAATGGCTGTAAATACAGAGGCTCGACAACCTGATGAAGAAGATGGGCGATCAAGTGAAAACACTGAGGACCAGAATCGAATTGCGAATTTGCGTTCTGATTGTGTCTTCTCGGAGGCTGAGGTAGATATGTCCGTAAACAATGTAAGGGCCAGACTCCAGACGGGTGGCGATATTTGGTGGAACTATAATGTAGGCCGCTATATTGTACCCAAAGTGGAACCGGGATCGGGTGATAGGGAGGTATCTTCAATTTTTGCAGGTTCTGTTTGGATCGGTGGTCGAGATGATCAAAACAATTTGAGGATGGCTGCCAATACCTACCGAGATGCGAACTCTAATGATTGGTACCCCGGGCCTTTGGATCCCGGTGGTGAGACCGATCAAGAGCAGTGTGCCAACTGGGATCGGTTTTTTAGAGTGACGGGTGAGGAAATACGTGAGCACCAGCGCAATCTCGTTCAGTTCGGTGAAAATTACAACCCCGCGGACATTCCCGATGGAGTGAAATACTGGCCGGGACAGGGCAATGATGATTTCTTTGAAAGGTATGGTTTTGAACTCCCCGATTACCCTCAGGGATTAGGGTCGTTTAAGGATTTTGGGCCGGGCATGGATGAAGATCAGCCGGATGGCGTATATAATCCATTAGATGGTGATTATCCCGTGATTGAAATTCGAGGATGTGAGCTGGATAATTTCCCGGATGAGATGTTCTTTTGGATATACAATGATGCCGGAGGACCCAATACTTCCACTCAAGCCGATCCCATTCGCATGGAGGTGCAAGTACAGGCTTTTGCTTATGCGACGAATGACGAGATCAACAACATGACCTTCTATCGGTATAAAATGATTAATCGTGCTGAGCAATCATTAGATAGTGCATTTTTTGCTATGTGGATTGATGGTGACCTGGGATGTGATGGAGATGATTATATTGGGTGCGACACTTCATTATCCCTAATGACTCTATATAATGAAGACGAAATCGACGGTGATGTTGGAAGCAGCTGTGAATGCGCATCAAATGCACCTACTTACTGCAACGACGTTCCTATTCTGGGCGTTGATTATTTTCGGGGGCCATTAGGACCGAAGGTGTTTGATGCTGATGGCGATTTGCGTAATCCGAGTCGAGGAGAAACTCCGGATACGATTGTTGAGTTGGGAATGTCATCATTTACGTATTTTAACCGCGGGGGGACTGGATGGCCGGCAGCTATGATCGATCCACAAAGCGGTCCTGAGTTCTATAATTACATCAGTGGATCCTGGCGTGATGGAACTCCATTTACCTTTGGAGGTTCCGCATATAATCCAGGGGAAGGTGATGCTGAGCCGATTAATTATGCCTTTCCTTCTGCTCCTGATGACCCCAACGGTTGGTCTATGTGCACGGCAGGGCTGGCTTTAGGTGACAGAAGAACTGTACAGGCATCTGGTCCATTCAGACTAGATCCCGGCTCAGTGAATGAACTGATTATCGGTGCCGTTTGGGTGCCGGATATTCAGACTTATCCTTGTCCCGATCTTACTCCACTAATCAGAGCAGATGTAAAAGCACAAGCGCTTTTTGATGCTTGTTTTGTGTTGCCTGATGGTCCGGATGCCCCTGATTTAGGAATTATTGAATTGGATAGAGAAGTGATTTTTACTTTTAGTAATGACACTATTACTTCCAATAATGCATTTTTGGGCTACGAAGAGCGCGGATTAGATATTCCCGCCGGAGATGGTGTAGATACCAATTTCCGCTTCGAGGGTTATATTATGTACCAGCTAGCCGGACCACAGGTTGATCCAGGTGCATCAGGTACATTGGAAGATCCAAATTTGGCTCGACAGGTATTTCAGTGTGATTTGAGAAATGATGTTACTACGATTTACCGCTGGGAGTCTGAAACAGATCCTTTTGATCCATCCTTCTCTGTTTACTCCCCGATTGAAATGGTGGATGGGAACAATGATGGAATTTCAAATTCTCTTTTAATTCAAGAGGATGCCTTTGCAACGGGTGGAGGACGCTTGATTAACAATCAGCGATACTTTTATTACGTGGTGGCCTATGCGTATAATAACTACGACACCTTCGATTACCAAACCGGAACCGGACAGGCAGAGCCGTTCTTTGTCGGTCGAAGGAATTTGAGAACCTATGAAGTGATTCCACGACCGACACCATATAGCCAGTTGAATTCTGACTACGGAGAAGGCCCTGAAGTAATTCGACTTGATGGACAGGGAGCCGGAGGCAATTTCTTGCGCATTACCGAAGAAAATCGGGAAGAGATGGTAACGGATGAATTTGACGGAGAAATTGTGTATGGCGAAAGAGGAGGTCCCATTGACGTTAAAATTTATAATCCATACGAAGTTCAGGATGGAGAGTATCTGGTAGAGTTTTACGACGACAATATGGATGATGATGTATTTGATGCCATGACGGGTCGTTTCCGAGTTACACAAATGGAATCCGGAGAATCATTTGAGTCGGAGGTGACTCTGGATAAAATTCACGAGCAACTCATTCCCGATTGGGGGATCAGCATTTTCGCTAAGAATTTGGAAGAACCGGGTGAAACACCAGCGCTTGGAAGTAGCAATGGGGCCATTGGTTCTGAAATTTCTTATGATGACCCTTTGATTGATCCTGAAGACGAATGGTTGAATTTCTGGAATGAGGATAATGAATTCAATTGGATTCAAACGGGATCTTCTACTGAACCCGACTTCCAATTGGATCCTGGTCAAGGGTTTACTCGCACAATAAATGGGCCGTTATATCCCATGTCACTATCAGCTTACGAGCCTGGCACCGGTCAGAATGTATTAATTACACCCGCCTGGTACGATAACTCTATGAGCTCAGTGAGAGGGAATAACCCCTTGTCCAACTTGAATAATGTTGATATTGTTTTGACTTCAGATCGCGATAAGTGGAGCAAGTGTATAGTGGTAGAGACGAGTAACCGAGAGTATCGAGCGGCTGGTTTTGGCACCGTGGAAGGAGAAAATGAAGTGAGAAATTTGAGTGTGCGCACCCTGCCGTCGAGAGGGAAGGAGGTAGATCCCGCGACAGGTGAACCGGTAATACTTGAAGGTGAGCCGACCGGATTTTCCTATTTCCCCGGTTATGCTGTGGATGTGGAATCCGGAGAACGTTTGAATATTTTCTTTGGAGAAAATTCTTCCTATAGTGATGAGGTATTAGGATCACTAAGCTTTCCCGATTCATTAAGGATTGGAAATGATATGATATGGAATCCGACTTCAGATGATTTTGTGAACACACCGGAATCATTTCCACTGGCCGTATTTTTGGGCGGACAGCACTTCGTTTATGTGACGAATCAGGAATACGATGGTTGTGAAGAACTAAGAGAAGACTTGGCTAGAGTTCAAGGTCAAAGTAGTTTTATTCACCGGATCAACAAGACACAAGCGTTGGAGTCCGTTCAATGGGGCGGCTTGCCAGTCTTGAATGAGGAGTTTGAGTTGACCTCCTTCGAAGAAGGACTCATACCCAGAGATGCCGTGATTAGTATGCGAGTGGATAATCCATATGGTACGGTTTCAGGCGGAGATGCCGGAGTGAATGACGGATACCCTGCGTATAAATTTACGATTGAAGGTTCCGAAGAGGAGGAACTTGAGAATAATGTGCAGGTGGATAGTGCTTTGGATATGATAAACGTCGTTCCGAATCCATACTATGCCTTTTCTGATTACGAAACAGGTTCTTTCACCAAGAGAGTGAAAATTACGAATTTGCCACCGAATTGTACCGTGACGATTTATTCTTTAGATGGTAAATTCATTAGACAGTACAAACGAAATGAAGAGCCTTACGATAATATCCCCGGACGGTCTTTCACGGCTGTTGAGAAGCGCAATTTTGCCCCGGATATTTCTTGGGATTTAACGAATTCTCGCCAAATACCGATATCGAGTGGTGTATATCTCATACACGTTGACGCTCCGGGATTAGGAGAGCGTGTGATCAAGTGGTTTGGAATTAACCGGCAGTTTGATCCATCCGGACTATAATATTTTAAAACCTATTGGGGGTCCGCCATTCAGGCGGATCCCTCAATAACTATATTCGAACTTATGAACAGAATTATACAATTGATTAGCCTGGGACTTATTCTGAGTTTCAGTGTTGTTGAAACCAGCGTTCATGCCGGCAATCCCGATCGTCAGGGAGAGGCTGGTGCCTATGAATTATTATTAAATCCATGGGCGCGCAGTGCGGGATTACATACCTTAAACGTATCCATGGCTAGTGGAGTGGAGGCGATGAGAGTTAATGTAGCGGGAATGGGTGGAATTCGCCGATCTGAATTAGCGATCGGCCACGCTCGTTATTTGGAAGGTACCGGTATTTCCATGAATGCGGTGGGATTGACACAACGCGTCGGCAAAAATGGCGTGTTCGGACTCAGTCTTATGTCCATGAGTTTTGGTGATATCGACGTGACCACGACAAATTTACCTGGAGGGGATGGGACGACATACTCCCCCGCCTTTTTTAATTTGGGTTTAGGCTACTCTCACACTTTTGAGAATAAGGTTTCTGTAGGTATACTTGTTCGCGCTATATCTCAATCGATTTCCGCCGTTTCCGCTTTTGGCGTTGGATTTGATGCTGGTGTGCAGTATGTCACAGGTCCTCAAGACAATTTCAAATTTGGAGTCAGCATGAGGAATATTGGCTTGCCGATGAAATTTGGTGGAGAGGGATTGTCATTTCAGGGAGAAGCACCGAATGATAACCTCAATTACGATTTAACTTTGAATCAGCGGGCCGCGCAATTTGATATCCCTTCTTTATTGCATATCGGTTTATCCTATGATTTTTATCTTGCAGAGGATCATCGGCTAACGATTTTAGGTAATTTCACAGCAAATTCCTTTTCTCGGGATATTGTTGGAGGAGGAGCCGAATACGCTTTTCGGGAAATGTTCTTTGTCCGTGGGGCGTATCGCGTTGAAATTGGGAATCAGGATACTCC
>JAWLFI010000232.1:0-3555 GCA_041685645.1 Saprospiraceae bacterium
TATTCCACAAAAACCGGTCAGTGAAAAGGATGTAGGCGATAGTGTCCGACTAATCACAATACGGTTAAACAAGTGAAGAGTAAGGGATTCTTTCACCTCATTTTTTTGAGTAAAAAGTCCTAAACAAATATCGAAAAATGGGGAAAATGGACGATCACCTCGCGAGCGTCACCGAACCGTGTATCCGATGTGTGGATCCATCGCAATACCTGTAAAGAATATGATAAACGTACACACCGGTTGACATGGGACTGCCCTGGTAGGAACCGTCCCAACCTAAACTCTCGTGGGAAGGGAAAAAGTTTTTTCGCTGAAAGAGCCGGTTTCCCCATCTGTCGTAAATTTCGAAAAGCTCGACCTGGTCGACTTCACCATGCCCCGTAAACATAGTAAAGTAATCATTGATGCCATCCCCATTTGGTGAAAACACATTGGGAATAAAATATTGAACATCGCCTATTCCATTCACCTGAACAAAAAAGGCTTCTGTTGCGACACATTTGTTGTCGGCTATGAACTCAACGCGGATCGTGGAGGAGCTGTCCGGGTTCAGGCTTGTGGTTAAACAAGTATCACAACTCAAGGAAGCGGGGGCACTCCATTGGACCTCACCAGGCATACTGGTCTCCAGCCTGAAAGAAGTTGCGGGGTCACAAACACCTACTTCTGACGGACCGAGAATACGAATTTCAGGTTCTTGTAGCCGCTCGATATCGACAGTGAACTCTTCGCTAATACAGGAATCTGAGGAGAGGAAAACAAAAGAGTTTGGTCCTTCGGGAAAATCTGATATCCGCGTGGGAAAGCCTGATATTACAATGGTATCCAATTGGTTTAGAATCATCAAAAAGGGCGCGCTATAAGAAAGAGAATCAATCTGTAAGTCAGTAGTTAACTGGTCGGGACAGGTGGGGTCAAACAGTTGCCAATCTGCCTGAATGTCCCCAATCCATAAGTCGATGGTGATAATGCTGTCACAACCTTGATCTGTTAATAAGGTGTCCGTATACATGCCGGAGACGGTCCAGCTTTCCTCGCCATCCGGCGAAGGGTAGGGTCGACAACTTGCCGCCGAAAAACTGGTGTCCACTTCGGTTACAATAGTTAGGTCTAGTTGAACCAAACTGTCACAACCCGCTGCATTTGTAGTAAGAAACTCATAAACACCTGAGGAATCCAGCGTTCTCCCTTTCCAACTGAAACTTAGGCATGCCTCGGCGAATTGAGTAGAAGAAGTGCTTTCTAAAATAGTAAGGTCAATATTGATAATACTATCGCACCCCTCAGCCGAAATAAGGGTGTCAGTGTATTGCCCGGAACTCGTCCATATTTCTTGGCCGTCGGGTGAGGAATAGGACTGGCAGGAAGAAGCCGAAAAGCTGGTGCCCACTTCTGTTACAATAGTTAGGTCTAGTTGAACCAAACTGTCACATCCCGCTGCATTTACAGTAAGAAATTCATACACACCTGAGGAATCCAGCGTTCTCCCTTTCCAACTGAAACTTAGGCATGCCTCGGCGAATTGAGTGGAAGAAGTGCTTTCTAAAATAGTAAGGTCAATATTGATAATACTATCGCACCCTTCAGCCGAAATAAGGGTATCAGTGTATTGCCCGGAACTCGTCCAGATTTCTTGACCGTCGGGTGAGGAATAGGACTGGCAGGAAGAGGCCGAAAAGCTGGTGTCTACTTCTGTTACAATGGTTAAGTCGAGTCGGGCCAGACTGTCACATCCGACTGAGTTTGTTGTAAGAAATTCATAAACTCCCGAGGAGTCCAGAGTCATTCCGTTCCATTCATAATCTGCACAGTTCACCTCTTCGACTTGAAAAGACTCACTGCTGTTGAGTATGGTGATATCGTAGCTGATGATGCTATCACAGCCCATGGAGTTTGAAATGGTGTCTTGATACGTCCCGGAATCAAACCAGATTTCTCCTGTAGCACTAATAAAGGAATCACATGCATTGGTTTCTATTGTAGCAGTAGTATTAAATTGTGCCTCTAAAGTGATTGAGGTTGTATCAGGGGAGCAACTTCCGGGGTATCGGGTGATAATTTCATAGTTGCCTGGTGAAATACCCTCAAAAAAGGGATCACTTTGAAAATTCCCACCGTTAAGGCTAAATTCAAGGTTTTCTCCAACGGGTTCAACAATGCGCAAATTTACCCGACCGGGCAAACTACTGCATTCTGATGCTGCTATCGTCGGCTCTGGCTGATTAAAGTAACTGTTCTGGCAGGAGAAGCCATCATTTCGGCTACTGTTTGTGGTAGTCATTACTAATGTTAAGTCTCCCGAACTTAAATCTACCTCATATAAGTTTCCTGTAGCATTCTCAATGCCCCAAATTCTTCCTGAATTATCAGAATAAACAGCACCAAATGACCTTCTCATGGAAGTGTTGGAAATATTTGAATACAGTCCGGAGTTTGGATCAAATGAATACAACTGACCGCTTCCGTTCAATCCATAAAAAAGACCATCTATAGGGTTATATGCAAAATCTGCAGAATAAAGAGCAGAAGATAAGCTATAGGCTCTTTCTACACGGCTTTTTTTAATATCTATGGCAAAGACCTGCCTATTTGTTTGATTATCTTTAATGTGAAGGTATCCTTCAGAGTCAAAGTCTCCCGCATGATAAACTCTGTTTGGAAGCATATCAATACTGCCGAGGCTTACATCTCGCCCTGACTTATCTACCACTATCAATTCGGGTGGCGAAGATCTTCTTATTCCATATGCTAAACTATCAAGCGGATTGATTCCCATAGCGTTTAATCCATACCCGGCTGGACTATTAGGAAGGAGTTTAAATTCTTGTTCATCCAAATCAAGAGCTGCCAACTCTCCCTCCAACCCAAACACCTGATAAAACCCATCAGAAGCGTCGCAGTCTCCACACGAAAAAGGCTCCAGACCACAATTCGCATTTAATGACACGGTATCGCGATCCCCGGACGTATTCCGGACGATAAGGATGTGGTTGCCGGGAAAAATATCAGTGAATAGGGGACTCGTCTGAAATCCTCCATCATTCAATGCATAGCTCCAATCACCACCGAGAGGGGATTCCACTTCCAAGCGAGCTTGGCCCGGGCCCTGACTGCAGTTCAGATCAAAGGAAATAGAGGGCTGACTATGTAAATTGGAGTGTGGAAAGAGAGCTAAAAAGAATAGCAGATGGCATATACCAAAAGTAGCCCGGCGCAAGAGAATAAGTAGATTCAATTTCCTCATCATATAAATATGAAAAACAATAAACTACAACAATGTAGGGATTTTTTTCGCATTTTGCAAAAACAGAGCTGGATGGCCTTTTGGGGGATGGAAAAGGCATATCGTGTCCTTATTGGCAGGGGGGCACTCCTTTATTGACGATATCTGTTTTGAGATAATCAATTTTTAGCTTGGGAGCCCAGATAAAGCTGTCCCGTCTTTGAGATATAAAGAGGGAATCCAAAGGCGTTTGGAGCAGATAAGTAGTAAAGTCATCTTCTAATTTTCGAAGTGTGTCAATGTCGCAGGGGGATAAATCCCTATTGACAGCC
>JAWLFI010000233.1:0-3534 GCA_041685645.1 Saprospiraceae bacterium
ATATCCCCTTCTGCTTATTTTGATATAATGTAGGAGGGGATTTTTTTTGCCCGCAAGGCAGCCGGCCATGCAGCCAATAAGCCAATCCCAATGATGATAGCAGCTGTAAGTAGAATGTCTAGTCCACGCATCTCCACCGGATAAGCATTTACCGCAAAACTCTCCGGCACGCCGACTAAGCTGTAAGTAGTTTGCAAATAGTAGAGAATGCCCGCCAAAATGATGCCTATGCCTAATCCCAGAGCAGCAATATATCCGCCCAATGTCAGTACTATGCGCTGCACCCCGTCATGAGTCATACCCATACATTTCAGAATTGAAAGGTCCTGCCGCTTATCCAGAACAATGAGCCACAAGGCACCTACCATATTAAAGGCAACCAATAATGAAGCAAAACTCAACATCAAAAAGGCCAACCATTTCTCTATGCGCATCAAGCGCAAAAACTCTTCCTCCTGCTCATATCGATTGGATACAGTAAAATCAGCCCCCATCACCTCCTGAATCTTGGCAATCACCCTGGATTCGCGTCTGCTCGCCGATAACTTAATCTCCAGGGAACTATATCGATTGTTTTGATCGAGTAACTTTTGCACCGCATCCAGTGGAGCAAAAATATACTCCTGATCGTATTCTTGTTGTATCGAAAACAAGCCGGTAGGCTGCGCACTCATTCTGTTAAAAGAAGACCCCATTCTCTGTCGAGTACTCTCGGGAGTTAGGGCATATACCCGTAGCCTACTTAGGGGATCCAATACATTTAAGTCGAGTTGACTCCCAATCGAAACCCCCGCAACAACCCCGGTGACTCCGGAAGGTGAAAGATTATACTCGCCCTCTATGACAGTGGAATCAAATTGTGTAAGTTGATGAAAATTCTCAGAGACCCCTTTGATGCGTCCGATTTCCCGGCGTTCCTCATGCTCAAAGAGCACAATTTCCTCCAGACTGGTCGCTATGCCCTCAACACCCTCAATGCTCTCCAGCTGAGCCCACGTATCTTCGCTGACCTCAAAGGTCTTTCCCTCAGCGACCTCTACCTTGACATCGGGGTTGAATTTATTGAAAAAGTCTAAAATCGTAGATTCCAGCCCGTTAAATACTGACATGACGAGAATGAGCACACAAGCTCCCGTCGCGAGTCCCGCAATGGACAATCCCGTAATAATATTGATGAGGTGCGTAGTCGATCGACTGAAAAGATATCGCCCCGCAATTTTAAAAACGATTCGCATGTCTGCTTTTTCTCAGGCTAAGGTACAGCTTATTATTTCTCGCCCTTCCCTCTCTCTTTGTATTTTTTTTTGGGTGTATCCCCTCGATTCAGCGACCACCGCTGCGCTGGCTGCTCGCTGATCTCGGGGTCGGGCTATGCGGGGCTTCGCAGGGCTTGGCCGGCTATCGCCGGCAGCTTCGCTCCCCTACTATCCCTTACACGCGCTCTGACTTGGGTTTTGAGCTTTTTTAAGCCATTTGGGGCATGACTTCCCCATACTATTTAGGGGTATAGCGTTAAGATGGCGTTAAAAGTAAGCACAAGTGCAATCATTTTGGTATTTTTGCTATTGTAGTATTAAATTTGCAAAAAAAAATCTACTCATGAAATACTTTTTGATCTTTTTTCTGTCTTTTACATTAGCTGTAGCCGGAATGGCACAGTCACAACGCACTGCAGTTGTAGATATTGATGAAATTCTTAGCAGCATGGAGGATTATCAAAAGGCCCAGGATCAGTTGGATGAAATAGCTGAACGCTGGCGACAGCAAATCGCTCAGGAAATGGATAAGGTGAAAAGCATGTACAATAAGTATCAGGCCGAGCAAGTCTTACTGAGTGATGAAATGAAGAAAGAACGCGAAGATGAGATCATGGAAAAAGAAAAACAAGTCCGTGATATGCAGCGAGAAAAATTTGGCTCAGAAGGGGAGTTGTTTAACAAGCGTCAGGAACTGGTCGCACCGATTCAAAACGAGGTCTATAAAGCCATTTCCTCTTATGCGGACTCTAGAGGATACGATATTATTTTAGACAGAAGTGCCACCGCAGGTATAGTATTTATCAATGACGCCCTCGATAAAACAGAGGATATTAAAAAAATCTTATTGCGGTAATCATTTCAACATTTCTTAATTTTTTTACCTTAGCGCAAAAATTACAACTATGATGCGGAATATATTATTTCTGAGTTTCGCGCTTTTACTAAGCGTATCCTTGATGGGTCAAAAATTTGGTTACATGGATTCCAATGCATTGGTCGCCCAAATGCCGGAGGTGAAACAGGCAGATGCTAAATTGGAAACACTGCAAAAACAACTGCAAAAGCAGGGGCAACAAAAACTTCAGGCATTGCAGCAAAAAGCTCAGGAACTGGAGCGGAAAGAAAAGCAGGGCGAAATTGCGCCGAAAAAATTACAGGAAGAAGCGGAAAAGCTTCAGGCCGAGCAAATGGAATTGCAACAGTTCGAACAGGAAATGCAGCAGCAAGTCATGAAGAAGAGACAAGAACTCTACGAGCCCATCTTCGACAAGGTCAATCAGGTCATTGAAGAAGTGGCAAAAGAGAAAAATTATACTTATGTGTTTGATCTCAGTGCCGGTTCTATCCTTTATGCAGATGAATCTACAGATATAACGGCCGTGGTTCAGCAAAGATTAGGGCTGTAAATAGCTCAGTTGAGCCTTGCAAAAGAAAGCTTCTTAAGTCGATTCCTTCGGGGATCGGCTTTTTTTATTGCAGTTGCCGAGAGTACCAGTCCTTAATTTTTGCTGTGGGAACACCTAGACGATATGCCAGGACCACCAATAAATTAACGAGTTGAACCTTTATGTAGCCATTTTTTTGATACTTTCTTGCAGACACCCTCAAGGGCGATGGGATGACCTCCCACTTTAACTCCTCTCGCAGGCGGTTGAAATATTCGAAGTCCTCCATGACTTCCAGGGATTCGTCGAATCCTCCGGTGGAATCAAACACCGCTCGGGTCATATAGAGGCTTTGGTCTCCTCCACCCGAAAAACCATATTTCTTTCGGGTAAAGGAAGCGTTGATCCGAAGCCAGCGGTTGTCCGGATAAAAGTCGTAGGCAAACATACCGAAATCGTGGCCTGCATTTAGACTGCGCCGAATATACTCGTCGTAATTTGGGGGGAGCAGGGCATCAGCGTGAAGAAAATACAAGATTTCTCCTCTGGCTTCTGCGGCCCCGCAATTGAGTTGATGTGCTCGCTGCGCTCTTTCGCATTCAATAACACGAGAACCCCATTGCCGGGCTATTTTTCGGGTCCGGTCGCGGCTCCCACCATCGGCAATGATGATCTCACAGTAAGCTTCCGCACATTGTTGAACCGCATGTTTGAGGCAGCCTTCTATGTACTCCTCTTCATTGAGAGTAGGGATGATGATACTGATGAGTTTCGACATAATATATAATCAAAAAGCCTCTCCTATGGTGATATACAATCCCGTCTGATCTTCGCCTCTTGCATAATCTACTCTCAAGTGTAAACCATTTTCTACATCGACTAAAAATCGC
>JAWLFI010000234.1:0-3529 GCA_041685645.1 Saprospiraceae bacterium
TAAATAGAAACAGATCCTACGCATTGCTTCAAAAGGATTTAGTGACCCTAAAATTACAACTATATTATTAAATCGATAAGAATATGTGTGAAATAGAAAATCTTACCCCAAGTCGAAAAAAATAATTCATCCGTCAGGGAAGCGGCCGCACCGCCTACGCTGCTATGTAGCTTCGTCGGTCGAAGGCCGCAAGCGTGAGGTGCCCGGAGGGCGCACCGCCGCAGGGGGTGCGGTGCGAAGTAGAGGCGTAAAATTTTACGCCTCTCGAGCACGGTACTCCGGAGGGGACCGACCCCGAGCCGTCCAAAGGACGAGCGAGGGGGCACGCCCAAATACTAAAAAAACAAAAAATTTGAGCCTATGTGACTTTTCGCACTAAATTGAAGGGAGGGCAAGGATTATATTTGTCATTGTAATCGAACATTAATAAAAACAACTATTATGAACGTCGAACAAATTTATACCGGATGTATTGCGCACGCGGCTTACTACATAGAGCACAAGGGAGAAGCTGCCATTTTTGATCCGCTGCGAGAGGTGCAACCTTATATTGATAAAGCGGAAAAGGATGGAGCGAAAATAAAATATGTGTTTGAAACGCATTTTCACGCTGATTTTGTCAGTGGACACCTCGATTTAGCGAAAAAAACGGGAGCAGATATCGTGTATGGTCCGACGGCCAAGCCCAATTTTGATGCGATTATTGCAGAGGATAACCAGGAGTTTTCTGTGGGGGACTACAAGGTGAAGGCGATACACACGCCGGGACATACGATGGAGTCCACGACCTATCTGCTCATCGACGAAAAGGGCAGGCAGCACGGCATCATTACGGGTGACACCTTATTTATAGATGACGTAGGGCGGCCGGATTTAGCTCAGCATGTGGTAGCGGATTTGACGCAGGAAAAATTGGCCTCGCATCTCTACGATTCACTGCGCAATCGCATCATGCCTCTGCCCGATCACCTGATCGTCTATCCCAATCACGGAGCCGGCAGTGCCTGCGGAAAGAAAATGAGTCAGGAAACGACGGATACGCTCGGAAATCAGAAGAAAAACAACTACGCCCTGCGCGAGGATATGACACGGGAAGAGTTTATCGCTGAATTACTGGATGGCTTGACGGCGCCTCCCGGCTATTTTCCCAAGAATGTGCTCATGAACATTCAGGGCTATGAGAGTCTGGATGATGTGATGGACAGAGCGGAACAGCCCCTGGATGCTGAGGCTTTCGAGTTGGTGGCGAATGAGACGCGGGCACTGATTTTGGATACGCGTTCGGATGAGAAATTTGCCAGGGGATTTATTCCCAACAGCATCAATATAGGGCTGGATGGGAATTTTGCGCCCTGGGTCGGTGAAATGATTCCCGATATCAAGCAAGAAATCCTCCTCGTAACGGAACCCGGAGATGAGGAAGAGAGCATTATTCGCTTATCGCGCGTGGGCTACGATCACGTCATAGGATACTTGAAGGGCGGTTTCGAGACCTGGAAGAAGTCCGGGAAAGAAATCGACCAGACGGAGCGACTCACAGCTGACGATTTTGCCAAAGCCTATGCTGAAGGCAAGTACGAACTCTTCGATGTGCGCAAAGAAAGCGAGTATGAATCGCAGCACATAGAGGGCGCCCACAATGTTCCCCTGAACGAAATCAATCAGCACCTGGCAGAGTTTCCCAAAGATAAGCCTTTTGCCCTGCACTGCGAAGGTGGCTACAGAAGTATGATTGCTTCGGCTATTCTCAAGCAGAGAGGATTCGACAATTTCGTCGATGTCATCGGCGGATTTGAAGAACTGAAAGAGACTGATGTCAAAATGACTGAGTACGTTTGTCCCTCCACTTTGCTGTAGGGAGAGATCGTTCCACAATTCCCTTTCCCCCTGAGCCCGCTTTGGTAGGTTCAGGGGTTTTTCTATCTTCTGCCCTGCACTATCACCAATATTTCTCATGAAACCAAACGCTACATCCCAACCCCCACGACTTGGCCTGAGAGAGAATGCTACGCAATTCATCCTGCTGATTCTCGTCAATGCATTCGTTGGAGGCATGGTGGGCATGGAGCGAACGATTTTCCCGGAATTAGCAGAGCTCAAATTCAATGTGAGCACCAACACCGCGCTTCTGTCTTTCATTGCCGCTTTTGGCATTACCAAGGCCATCAGCAACTATTTTGCCGGTCGCTGGGCGAATCAAATCGGCAGGAAAAACCTACTGGTTCTGGGCTGGTTGATTGCCCTGCCCATACCCTTTATGTTGATCTATGCGCCGAACTGGACCGTCGTTATTATGGCAAATATTCTCCTGGGCGTGAACCAGGGCCTGGCCTGGAGCAGCACGGTTGTGATGAAAATCGATCTGGTAGGAGAGAAAAATCGCGGGCTGGCCATGGGACTGAATGAGTTTTCCGGCTATCTGGCTGTCGGGGTCGTGGCCTTTCTGTCCGGCTACATTGCGCAGACCTACGGAGTGACTCCCTATCCCTTTTACATCGGAATTGCGCTATCCTGGGCCGGTCTGATCCTGAGTTGGGTCTGGGTAAAAGACACTCGTGGCCACGTCAAGGCAGAGGGCAGGACCAACACGACTGATGCATTAAAAAATATATTCTTGGAAACTTCCTTTTTTAATAAAACGCTGAGTTCAGTCACGCAGGCCGGCTGGGTCAACAACCTCAACGACGGCATGATTTGGGGTCTGTTTCCCGTTCTTTTGGCGTCCTTTACTTTCAATACTCAGCAGATCGGCATTCTCGCCGCAATTTATCCCACCGTTTGGGGATTAGGTCAGCTTTTTACCGGGAAAATGGCCGATCACTATTCCAAGAAAGCCATGCTCTTTTGGGGTATGCTGTTGCAGGGTATTGCTATTCTCTTCATTCCTTTCACCCCGTCCTTTGGCGGGCTGGCCTTTATCTCCATCCTCCTCGGGCTAGGCACTGCTCTGGTGTATCCCACCTTTTTGGCGGCGATCGCGGATGCCACGCGGCCACAGCAGCGAGCGGAAAGTATCGGCACATTTCGATTATGGCGGGATTTGGGCTATGCCTTTGGGGCTGTGCTATCGGGCATCATAGCCGATGCACTCGGGGTGTCCTATGCCATCGTTGTGATTGGGGTGCTGACAATGCTTTCCGCCCTTGTCATTCAATGGCGAATGCCCAAATAAATATAACATTCTATCGATTCCGACGATATGGCTTATTCAGCGAGCCGCGAGCGTGAGAAGCTCGTTTCAATAAGTACTTCCAAAGAAAAGAAGACAAGAGTAATGCGGAAAGTAAAGCCCAGGTTTGATTCATAAAATACGGGATGTTCTGTCGCAACACTTCCTGAGCTTCCGGGTGATACTGAAAGTATCCCCAAACCCCTAAAGTCGCAAGGACGGCTATAATCATCCACATTTTCATACAATAACCAACATTGATCTGACACAAATATGACGCTTTTGTACGAAATCTCCAAATTTTAGAGCGCATTTCATTCACCGAGCCGCCATTTTGTGCAGAGGAATACCCCTCCTGCG
>JAWLFI010000235.1:0-3504 GCA_041685645.1 Saprospiraceae bacterium
GATCTCCACTTCTACTACTCGAGGAGTATGAGGCTTCATTTCAGCTCTCGGCTCAGCTAAAGTGCGCGCCATCTCTTTAATGATGTGTAAGCGTCCGGCCTTCGCCTGCTCCAGAGCTTCTTTCAATACGCTGTAATCCAATCCTTCGATCTTGATATCCATCTGACAGGCCGTGATCCCCTGATCCGTTCCGGCCAATTTAAAGTCCATATCTCCAATCGCATCCTCATCTCCCAATATGTCGGAGAGAATTGCTCGATCATTGCCCTCAGCAATCATACCCATGGCGATTCCCGCAACCGGACGCTTGATTTTGATTCCCGCATCCATAAGAGCTAAAGCACCTGCGCACACTGTAGCCATGGAAGAGGATCCATTAGACTCCATTACGTCAGATAATATTCTCGTAGTATATGGATGCTCCTCCGGCATCACTTTTTTAATCGCGCGCCCCGCCAGATTGGCGTGACCGACTTCCCGGCGACCGGGGCCTCTCATCGGCTTGGTTTCTCCTACGGAATAAGCGGGGAAATTATAATGCAATATAAAGTCATCGAAATAAAGCTCTAAGGCCTTATCCACCATCATCGCATCTTTCTTTGTCCCCAAAGTAAGTGACGCCAAAGCCTGAGTTTCTCCTCTGGTGAATATGGCGGATCCATGAGCCGATGGCAAATAATCCACCTCAGACCATATATCCCTGATTTCATCGTACTTTCTGCCATCTAATCTTTTCTTCTCCTTCAGCACCACTTCTCGAATAGTGCTCTTCTTGAGATCATTAAAATAGCGCTTGTATAAATCCCGGTGCTCCATGGCAAACTCCTCGCCCTTCTCTTCCTTCACTTGTTCGAAAAAGGTATCGAAGTGCTCGCTAAAAGCAAGTCCTCTTTTCTTTTTGTCCCATCCGGATGCAGCCGTTGTATATATTTTATCTTTACAGGCTTCCTTTACCGCCTGCTCAATAGCCTCATCTTCTTCAACTTCCGGCTTCGGTCGCTTGTTTAATGCGGACTCTCCCACCTTCTGTGCCAACTCGAGCTGAGCTGCACACTGAACTTTTGCTGCCTCGTGGCCAACTTTCATCGCTTCGATCAACTCTTCTTCTGAGCACTCTTCCGCTTCTCCTTCCACCATCATAATATTGTCAGCCGTAGCCGCAACGATGATATCCAAAGTGGCCTTTTCCAAATCTGATTTGGAAGGGTTTACTTCGTATTTTCCATTGATCTTCGCTACTCTCACTTCGGTCAGTGGTCCGGCAAAGGGAATATCCGATACGCTCAATGCAGCAGAGGCTGCCAAGGCAGCAAAAGCATCCGGCAGCGTTTCCTCATCGCCCGAAATCAAGTTAATGATCACTTGTGTGTCGTTCATGTAATTATTGGGAAACAAGGGACGTATTGCCCGATCTACCAGGCGGCAGATCAAAACTTCATAGTCCGATAGTCTCGCCTCTCTTCTAAAAAAGTTGCCGGGGATTTTTCCCGCAGCGGCGAATTTTTCTTGATAATCCACGGATAAGGGAAAAAATGGCTGTCCGGGGCGAGGCTCTGAAGCACTTACAACGCTGCAAAACAACATGGTTTTACCCATTTTTACTACAACTGAACCATCGGCCTGCGTCGCCAACTTTCCTGTTTCGATGGAAACTTCTCTGCCATCCGGCAAAGAAAAATGTACTGAATGTGGGTTTCTACTACCCATAATTATGTGATTTTTACGTTGAAAAAATATGACGACATAGCTGTACTAGCCAGATGGTGGGCGAACAGGATGTGGGCAAAAATACGTCTGATTTTACTTTGCGCAATTGTACTTTGTCATCTAGTAATAGCAAATATAAAAAAAAATGCCTCCGATTGGGAAGCATTTTAATAAGCTTTATTTTCTTATGCCTAATTCTGCAATGAGCTCTCTGTATCGCTCAATGTTATTGTCGGCTAAGTATCGAAGTAGTCGCTTTCGCTTGCCCACGAGAGTAAGCAAATTCTTTCTGCAGTGATTATCTTTCTGATTGCGTCGAAGATGATCCGACAATACCTTTACCTTTTCGTGTATCAGTGCTATTTGCGCCTCAGTATGACCGGTATTCTTTTCATCCCCACCATAGGTTTTGAATATCGATTTCTTTTTCTCTTTCGTTAAAAAAATTCCCATGCTCTTTTATTCTACTTTATGAATGACTTATTTAAGCGGGGCAAAGATACTACTTCTATTCGATTCCCCAAAATTTTATTCCCCTTCTCGCTCAAGACCCTTGGCAACATCCCACAAGGCGTCCATTTCCTCCAGGGTCATCTCCTTCAAGGGCCTGTCAGCTTCTGTCTCCAAATACTCAAATCGTCGCTTGAACTTGATATTCGTGCGGCTCAGTGCTTCATCGGGATCCAGGCCCAAATAGCGGGCGTAATTGATCAAACTAAAAAACACATCACCCAGTTCGTCTAATTGCTCTTCTTTTCCTTCCGCCGAACGAAACTCCTCCATTTCCTCCTCCAGTTTCGCCCAGACTTGTTTTTTATTGGACCATTGAAAACCTACCTGAGCTGTTTTCTCCTGCAATCGGTAAGCCTTGACCATCGAGGGCAAACTATTAGGCACCCCGGCGAGAACACCGGTTTTTCCAGATGCCAGCTTGATTTGCTCCCAATTCCTTTTCACCTCGTCCTCGTCCTGAACTTCGATGTCTCCGTAAATGTGGGGATGCCGCTCTACTAATTTATCGCACAAATCATGGATCACCTCTACGATAGAAAATTGCTCTTGCTCCTCCCCTATTTTTGCATAAAAAATAATGTGGAGCAAAATATCTCCCAATTCCTCCTTTACCTCCCCAGGCTGATCCGATAAAATGGCATCCGCCAATTCGTAAGTCTCCTCTATCGTCAAAGGGCGCAAGCTTTTCCAATCTTGTTTCCTATCCCATGGGCATAAGGCCCTCAACTCTTCCATGGTTTGAAGCAGTCGCTCAAAGGCTTTGAGCTTATTTGCAGTATTCTTAAGTTTAATTCGATTTAATTCCGGATGCATTCTTCTGTTTTATGAGAAACTAATACCTTCGCAATAACGTTACTACCACAAAGAAAGATAAAAATGGAATTCTTATATACATTAGCTATCATTTTCGGCATTTTTGGAGTGAGTTTTGCCCTTATAAATATCCGGCATATTTTCACCGGTAACGAATTTCGCGGCACCTGTGCCACCAATAATCCGATGATTAAAAATAAAATCGGAGAGTGTTCTGTTTGCGGCAAAGCGCCTGAAGAAACTTGCCAGATGCCCGAGGTAGATACTGCCAGCAGCAAGTAAAAAGCTTAGCTTCCATCCAACATATGTCCCATGAAGTCTTTTTTCGCCTTGAGATAGGCTTCATTTTCCTTTGACGTGGGCATGATGAGTGGTACGCGGCGCACCAAATCTATATTGGATTCTTCAATACTGCCCAATTTTTCCGGGTTATTCGTCAACAATTCGATGGACTGAACACCCAATTGCTCC
>JAWLFI010000236.1:0-3485 GCA_041685645.1 Saprospiraceae bacterium
GAAGGAAAAATACAAACCAACTTCCGACACCTACTCCGTATTGAATGACTATGGGAGATGATATTCTCAGGTTGCTTTTCAATAAATCCCACTGAAAACCTTGAAAACCAAACAGTTTCATCGGTCGAATCTTCTTATCGTATAAAATATAGATAGCAAAAAAAAGTACCGCTATGACCTCAGAGCAGCTGCTGGCCAGTCCGGCTCCTTTTATCCCCCATTGAGGGAATCCCCAATATCCATAGACGAGAACATAATCGAGGAAAATATTGACGCTAGCTAAGATAATCGTATTGATTACGATAAAGCGCGACCTGGAAATTCCCATGTATAGCGCTACCATGCACAATCCGGTATAGGCAAAGAACACGCCCCAGGATCGATGTATCAAATAATCCAGACATTTTTGATACACTTCTTCCGATTGGATGAGATAGTGGAATAGCCAGGGGGTACCATACCACAGAAAAAGAAACATCAATCCGGCTAAGGCCAATTCAAAAATAAATAGGGTGCGAAAATTACTGCCCACTGAAAGTAACTTCTTTTCTCCAAATCGACGTGCAATCATGATCTGACCACCTTTAGAGAAGCCAAACCCAATGGCATTTATGGTCAAGTAGAAAACACTGACTAAACCTATAGCCGCAAAATCAACATCGGATAAATGGTACAAAAATATGGAGTCCGTCAGGGCAATAATATTTTGCGCTGCACTCCCTAGCATAATAGGAAAAGACAGAAAAAATATATATTTATATGAGGGCAACTTCTTCATGGCCGACAAATATCTGATAATTTATCGGCTTGACCTATTTTGGTATGTATTGCGATTATAAATACAGTTCCCGAACAAGCGAAACGGGAAAAGCAGTATCTTGGGACGAAAAATATAAAACAGGGATGAAAACATTGACAATAGCCGTTGGGTTTATACTTTTGGCGTTGACGGCTAGTCAATGCACAGAATCAAATCAAACTATGAGCATTAAAGAAAACGCCTTAAAAATCACGGCACCAGCCCCTGAAAAAAGGGACACGCTTTTAACTGCACACGGAGAGCAAAGATTAGACCCCTATTACTGGATGAATCAAAGGGAAGATCAAGATGTCATCGATCACCTGAATGCTGAAAACAGATACCTCGATACTGCGATGGCTCACACGAAGAACTTTCAAAAAGACCTCTTCGACGAAATCGTGTCGCGCATTCCCCAAGATGATGCCTCAGCTCCATATTTTGACAATGGGTATTTTTATTATGTCAAATACAAGGAAGGTCAGGAACACCCTATTTACGTTCGAAAA
Source organism: Saprospiraceae bacterium (assembly GCA_041685645.1). Classification (GTDB taxonomy): domain Bacteria; phylum Bacteroidota; class Bacteroidia; order Chitinophagales; family Saprospiraceae; genus JAWLFI01. Next base: position 1,309 of record JAWLFI010000236.1, read on the forward strand.
AAGGGAACTTTGGAGGCGGAGGAAGAAATTCTACTCGACGTCAATATTCCCGCCGCCAATTATGCCTATTATCAGGTGACCGGATTGTCTGTCAGTCCTGACAACAAGTGGTTGGCATATGGGGTGGATACTTTGAGCCGCAGAATTTATACCATCCATTTCAAAAATCTGGAAACGGGCGAAGTGCTGAGTGAAAAAATTGAAAATACCACAGGTCGGGCGGAGTGGGCAAATGATAACCGAACTGTGTTTTACAGTCAAAAAGATGTCACTTTGCGTCCCTATCGGATTTTGAAATATGTGCTAGGCGCAGACAGAGAACCGATAATAGTGTTCGAAGAAAAGGATGCCACCTATGTAAGTTATGTCACAAAATCTCAATCCGACCAATACATATTTATTGTATCGAGTTCCACACTTACCTCTGAATATCGTTACATACCCGCTGATTCTCCCGACCAAACTCCAATAGTATTTCATCCTCGAGAACGAGGAATTGAATACGATGTGGATCATCTGGATGATACTTTTTACATTCTCACCAATTGGAAGGCAGAAAATTTCCGCATTATGACATGTGCGCCAAGCAGCACAACAAAGGACAAGTGGGAGGAAAAAATTGCCCATAGACAAGAAGTTCTGATTCAGGATATGAGTCTTTTTGATAGAGGTATCGTGGTGTCAGAGCGCGTCGAAGGAATTTCTAAAATCAGATTATACGATTGGAAAGAAAAGCCTTTTTACATTGATTTTGATGAGCCTGCCTACACAAGCTACATAGGAATAAATAAGGAAAGTAGCTCAAATACCATTCGAATACAATACACTTCTATGACCACGCCCATGAGTGTCATGGATTATAATGTGGATGAGAATCGACTGAAAGTCATCAAGGAACAGGAAGTATTGGGCAATTTTTCAAAAGGTAATTACGCCACTGAGCGCATTCAAGTCAAGGCGCGCGATGGTGCTTTGATTCCCGTATCTATAGTATATCGCAAGGATCTTAAAAAACAAGGCCCGCATCCCACTTTACTTTATGGTTACGGTTCCTACGGTTACTCTATGGATCCCTACTTCTCTCATGTGAGACTTAGTTTACTGGATCGAGGCATTGTTTTTGCCATTGCACATATTCGCGGCGGGCAGGAATTGGGTCGCCAGTGGTATGAAAATGGAAAATTGTTAAAGAAAAAAAATACCTTCACCGACTTCATAGACGTAGCCGATCATTTGGTCAGGGAAAACAGAACGAGCCCGGAAAAACTTTTAGCCATGGGTGGAAGTGCCGGTGGGCTCCTGATGGGAAGTGTTATCAATATGCGGCCCGAATTATTTCATGCGGTGGTAGCTGCCGTTCCCTTTGTAGATGTCGTCACCACAATGTTGGATGAGAGTATTCCACTCACCACCGGTGAATACGATGAATGGGGTAACCCCAATACGGAAGAATACTATCACTACATCAAATCCTACTCGCCCTATGATAATGTGGTGGAGCAGGATTATCCCGCTGTATTAGCGACTACCGGGCTGCACGATTCACAAGTTCAGTATTGGGAACCCGCCAAATGGGTCGCCCGACTTCGCGATCACAACACAGGTGATGCACCCATTTTACTTTACACAAATATGGATACAGGACATGGCGGAGCATCAGGCAGGTTTGAAAGGTATAAAGATACAGCTATGGAATACGCATTTCTGTTAGATATGGTTGGATTAATGAAGTAGACAGAAATCATACCAATGACTCATATATAGAGCACAGTTTATTCTCCTGGCTTGCCCAGTGGCAGTCTTCCTTCATCTGCAATGCGCCATCTCTCAATCTGCTGTAGTGCACATCATCTTCCAAAAGTCCGTAGACAGCGTGCTTGAAATCATAGGGTGTAACCGAGTCCAACAAGAGACCGGAATGATAGGTATCGATATACTTTTTATATTCTGGGAAATTCGAATTCAATGATGGCACACCCAGTTGAGCATAATCAAAAAACTTATTTGCTAATGAGTAATAATAATTCAAACTTCCACCCTCTAACAAATTGATTCCCAACCAGGCCGAAGCAGTGACCTCATCTAATGCTCGAGGGGATATTCGCCCCAGAAAGTTTACGCGCTCTTCCAGAGCATACCTTCGTACCAGGGCCTTTAACTCATCTGTTATATCTCCC
>JAWLFI010000237.1:0-3426 GCA_041685645.1 Saprospiraceae bacterium
GATGAGCTATTTTTCTCGATATTAAGTATTTCAAACTTTGAAACTTTAGTAAAATAAAAATTATGAGCAAAGTTGTTGGCCTAGCATTACTTTTTAGTATTATTGTTTGTCCCATTGTTAAATGTCAAGATAGTTTGGCTTTGAATGCGGCAAAAGCTTACTATGAGGAATTATATAACAATAGGAATGAATATTTAAGAAATATTTCTTTAGCCTATTATTCAAAGCATGGAAAACCATTGCATATAGATGTAATGGATAGTTTAAATAGAACTTTTTATCAATTAAAGCTATCAGAATTGTCAAACTCTTTAGACAGCCAAGCCGAAAATACGAATTCGTTTCAAGACTCTCTAGAATTACACCTTAAAATCAGAGAATACCAAGAGGGAGGAAGGTTGCCAGACCCTTTTTTTGATATACTGTTGCAGAAGTATTATGAAGTTTTTCCTACTAAGGCTTTGGCTTTTTGTTTGCAGCGGTTTGATTATTATAGGTACCATGAAAAAGATCCTGACACAAATGTGGAGTCTTGGAGGTCATTTCATTTGTACCGATATCCTTACATCGAATTCTTATTTAAGCAGCTCAATTCGAGTGAATTGGCAGATCTCCTTTTACATCAGCCATTAGATGACCCGGAGCGAAATGAAAAGATGGTCGATAAGTTTATTGAAGCAATGCAAGCTTCATGGAAGCCTGCTGAATTAGAATCAATCAAGGACTACCTTGAGATTAAGAAGAGTTTTTATTCAGCGCATGAAATAAATATATTCTTTGTTGAAAGCATGCTTAAAGAAAGATGACACCTTTCATAAAACATATGCGAATTTCATTCTTGCCCGCTTCCCGCGTCAGGGGTGGGAAGGGCGCCGAAGGCGGTACCCAACCCGTTGGGTACGGAGCTCCGCGAACCCCTGGACGACCCGGCCCAGCACTAATTTGCGGCAATGGATTGAATGTTGGAAAACTGTAGAAACACAATTTTTTTGACATTGCTCTCCTGGAATTGGGTAAGAGAGTCCGCAAATAAGTGCTGGGGACGCCCAAAAAATGAAAAAGGTATATCATTATTAAGAATCGGTATTTGTACTCCATCAGCCCCTACTACTTGCTGCTGCCTGGGCCGAGTGCCGGGAACGAGGGGGGAGGTAAAAGTAGAGCTGAAGATGCCGGCGAGTTTGTTTGATTGTTATGAATCGTCGTATATTGCTCGGGTTGATTTTGAGATTAATCGAAGAGTGCAAAACCAAGGTACTGTGACGGGCCTAATCGAAGGGATGAATTATTTGACGGACGAGGTGCGGAAGGCCAAGGTGTGTTGTGAAGGCACGACCAATCTGAAGAGTGAATGCGTCACCTGTTCGTGGACGGAAGAGGCGGTGAATGCGTTTTTGGACCTGGAGGGCTTTGACCAGGAGGTGTCTATTGAAACGGATGGGGACGTTCTTCCAGCGGACGATTGTGTCTGTGAAACTGAACCGGCCGACGAATATCAAGAGGCGTGTGTGGGATCAAACTGCGTGGCCCGTCAGGTGGGCATAGCGGAGTTTGAGGTTTATCTAAATTCATATCCTGTCGACACTTTATACCATGATCTGCAGCGCATCGCAGGCTACTTTGATAGTTTGGGGGTGCCTTTTTATGCCAGTATAACAGATTATCGGATGTTTTGTGCGGAGGGAACGTCCAGTGCATTCAAGAGCCAGAGTGGAAATAAAGATCTTCTTCATTTTCAGTCTGCATTTGATGCCGCAGAGGTGGCCTTTTGGTTCCATCTGGCTGAAGTCGATGGGGCGGAGCGCCTACTGATTCGTCAAAAGGGGTTTGAAGGGGATGTGTTGGACTGCTGCTGTGAGCTGATTCCGGGGGATTGTCGAAGCAATCCGGTTCCGGTTTGTGAGAATTTGGTGGAGATCGTGGATCATTATGAGGCAGTGTGCCTGGGAAAGCGAAGAGATTTTCGTTTTTTAGTGGAAGGGAATTATTATAAGCACAAAAAAGATGTATTTGTTTGTCCTAAAAATTATCCCGTAGATGTTACGATAGTGGATGCCAAAACACAACTCCCTGTGGATTCGACTTTTAGTTGGAAACTCAATGGTGAAATAATTCCTGCTGAGGGCCATACCATAGCAATAGATGCTAATGATCTTGAGCCTGATAAGGCCAAATTAAAGTGTGAATTTACCCTAAAGAATGGGCCAAAGATTAAAGATATTTCACTAAAATTAGAAGTTCGAGATGATATTGAGGTTGAAATAAAAAAATCAGTCAGCACACTCTATGCCTTTGATGAGAATAAGATAGATACGTTTCGCGAGTATGTAAACTATGGAGAAAAAGCTGAGACTCCCTGGCTGTTTATTGAGTCGGGAAAAATGGATGAGGTGCTGGCTGAAGTGAACAAGAATAACCATTATTATGCAGTCAATGCCATGGAAAGCCCTGAGCCACAATTGACCGTCACGCCATCAGTGATGGCAAGTAAAAAGCAGGAGATGGAACTTAACCACAGCGGCGGCGGGCATGATATCTATGAAATATTTGCCTGTGATGGCGCTGATCCGGAGCTGTTGGTGTATAGTGGTGATATTGAAAAGTATACCTTAAAGTTTTACTATATGTGTGAAACAAATGATGATATACAAATAGTTCCTCAGGGTAATATAGTTCAAAATTCCTCCGATATTTGTATTGATCCTGGACCTGATGGTTTACTTGATAATATTCAAAAATATCAAACTAGCACATCTGATTCTTTAGCGCGAATTGGAGATAAATATTATGTTCTTGCGGGAAAAAATAAAATTTGTAATAATTCTATCGAGGCCAATGATACAATCTGTCCAAATTCATATGATACTCAAGCTTTAATTGATGAATGTAATGATGTTTACGAGCAAATAGGAGTGCAATTTGATATTTCCGTTGAATCACAGAACATTTATTTTAATTATGATTATTTTGATAATAATGGAGAATGTCAACATCCTTCAGAAAGAGCAATGGTTCAAAATATGCTTGTTGATTCCATGCCACTGAATGAAAATGAGTCGATTGTTACAGTTGTTAATAGTTTAGGTAGTAGTGGCGGCAATGATATTTCAGGATATGCACTTGATTTTGGCTCTAAAATGGTTCTTCTTGCTGAGGAAAGTGGATTCACAGTTGCTCACGAACTAGGGCATGCATCATTTTCATTAGAGCACCCTGGCGGGCCATATAAATACGATGGTAATGGGAATATAATATATGAAGGACAGTTTGGAGTTGATGATTGGTTTAACTTCATGCATGGCATCTCAGAAATTATAGGGCAAAACAAAGTTAGAGTGAATAATGTAAGACGATATCAATTCAATTTAGTAAGAAATGACAATTAATATGTTAAGGTCCATTTTCGCCCAAGTGGTAATACTTTGT
>JAWLFI010000055.1:0-14145 GCA_041685645.1 Saprospiraceae bacterium
GCTTCGGTCCCCTCCTATCCCTCACTCACTCTTTTTGAAAGTGGTGGCCATTGATGCCACATACTGTCAACTGGCAAGAAAGCGCAAAATACAATTCACCTATTCTATAATAATGTCAGCGCTTCGCGGTTTGGGATTGGGGTTGAAATTTCCAGGATGAACGGATGGTAGGATAATCAAGCCCCCCGCTAAAGCAGCGCTGCTATCACTGGTGATGGGTCCGGATTCCTTTGCTGCACCGAGCGGCCAAAGAAAAAACATCTAAGAAAAGAGCGCCAGGAACCGGGCTGCCCTTGCGGAGGCATATTTTAGTACAGGCCATTCGCAAGCGGCCGGAGGCCGCCAGCGTGAGGGATAGTAGCGATAGGGACGGGCCGGGCGGGCGTAGTGTCATTTCCACTACATCCAAACAGACCCAGGATTGATCGTTTTTCTCAACTCTGCGGTGCTTCTCTGTCGCATAGCTCAGGCACCGTGGTGAGCGAAGTCAAACTGCTCGCACTTTGTTCTGAACTAAAATCTCCTGCGACTTATCTATATTTATGTAGTGGAAATGACACTAGCAGCCGTAGATCGAGGAGGCGACCGAACGGAAGCCCTACGCAGACGTACGGATGCCGCCCGGGCGGCCCGGCACTACAAGCGGATAGCCCGACCCGCCATCAGGCGGGCACGCCCTAAAAATCCTTAAAAAAACTACCCTTACTCAGTTTCTGAAGGGAGAGGGGCTAGAGAAAGATCCTTCCACTGTGTGATATCAAGTAAACTCGGCGCATCAATCATGACGTCACGGCCCTGATTATTCTTGGGAAAGGCGATAAAATCGCGAATGGAACTTTGGCCCGCCATAATGGCAACCAGGCGATCAAAACCGAAAGCGATTCCTCCATGGGGCGGGGTTCCGTACTCAAAGGCATTTAACAAAAAGCCGAATTGCTGATGAGCTTCCTCCTCGGTGAATCCAAGGGTGCGCAAATTCTGCATTTGCAAATCCTTATTGTGGATTCGGATAGAACCTCCGCCAATCTCTGCTCCATTGATGACCAAATCATATGCATCTGCGCGCATACTGGCCAAAGTGGCTTGATCTGTGGCGTTCAACTTGGGTATATCCTCCTTTTTGGGAGAAGTGAAGGGGTGATGCATGGCGTAAAATCGCTGATCGTCCTCATCCCACTCCAACAAAGGAAAATCTGTGACCCACAATGGCTTAAAACTACCCGGCGGAATGAGATTCTCGCGCTCGGCCATCTCTAGACGAAGAGCGCCTAGCTGCTTGCGAGTGGTATCCAAATCCCCGGACAAAATCAGAAGTAAATCGCCCGCTTCAGCGCCGGCCTGCTGCTGCCAGTGCGCAAAATTTTCATCGGAAAAAAACTTGCCGACAGGCGACTTGAACTGCCCATCACCGAGACATTTTACGTACACGAGTCCTTTGGCTCCGATCTGTGGGCGTCGTACCCAATCCGTCAATTTTTTTAAATCCTTATTGGAATAATCGTCTGCCACTGAGGGTACGCAAATGCCTAAAATGGCCTCGGCCTGGTCAAACACGGCAAAATCATGACCCTGCGCTATCGGTGTAAAGTCAATAAACTCCATGCCGAAGCGCAGATCGGGCTTGTCACTCCCGAAACGAGCCATAGCCTCATCGTAGGTCATCCGGGGAAACTCCCCCAAGTCTACATTGAGGATTTCCTGAAAAAGGTGATGGGTAAGACCTTCAAAAGTTTGCAAAATTTCTTCCTGACTCACGAAGGACATTTCGCAGTCAATCTGCGTAAATTCCGGCTGGCGATCCGCGCGCAAGTCCTCATCCCGGAAGCACTTGACGATTTGAAAATACCGATCGAGTCCGGCGACCATGAGCAATTGCTTAAAAGTTTGTGGGGACTGCGGCAAGGCATAGGCCTGTCCCGGATTCATGCGGCTCGGCACGACGAAGTCTCTGGCACCTTCGGGAGTGGATTTGATGAGAAATGGGGTTTCTACTTCTGTGAATTGCTGCTCGCTTAAATATTTTCTCACTTCCAGAGCCACCTGCGATCGAAAGACCATGTTTTTGAGAATATTGGGGCGGCGCAGATCCAAATAGCGGTATTTCATGCGCAATTCCTCTCCTCCATCGGTTTCCTCTTCTATTGTAAAAGGAGGCGTTCTGGAGGAATTCAACACCATTAGATCTTCTACAATAATCTCAATATCCCCGGTGGGCAATTTGTGATTTTTATTGGATCGCTCAGCTACCGTGCCTTCTACACGCACGACAAACTCGCGGCCTAAAGAGCGGGTTTTCTCAGCCAATTCAGCTTGCTCGGACGGATTTATAACTAATTGCGTAATACCGTAGCGATCGCGAAGGTCGATAAAAGTCATACCGCCCAGATCTCTGTTTTTACTAATCCATCCGCTCAATTGTATTCGTTCTCCAACGTGGCTTATGCGCAAGGTGCCGCAATCGTGACTTCTATATGTGCTCATCGCTTTTGTTTTATCTATGGGCCTATTGCCTTGAATTCAAAAGATACAAAACTAAGGGTATTCCTGCAATTGAGAATAAAATTGGGTGAGAAAAGAAAAATAAATGGGGAGAGAGAATAAAATTTGCTCTTTTGAAAGCACAATGAAGCTCAACTTCTAGAGCCCTTAGTACGAAATTCATACAAATCAAGTCTTGGTCCTTTGCCCATATCTGCGTTGCTGCTCAGTCGCAAAGCTATAGATATGCTCCTTTCTCGCGACGAGTGTCATTACCACTAGGTCTGAACAAAAATCAACTGCAACTTTTCAACTTCCGGTTAGTGGAAATGGCACTGGCTCAGGAAGCTTGACAACCTTCACAAACCCCCTGAACCACTAAGTCTACGTGATCGACCCGATGACCTTCCAGGGCTTTGAAGTCCGGAAGTGTGACATCATCAATACAAAAAGTATCGTTGCAATTTCGACAATGAAAATGGGCGTGATTGTGCTGATGCTCTTCACTTCCACATTCCTCGGGACAAAGGGCATACTTAGGATTATCTGTGCCATCTAATGCCTGGTGAATAATTCCCTTTTCCTCGAAAGATTTTAGGGTTCTGTATAAGGTGATGCGATCAATTTCTCCCAAATGACGCTCAACATCGTTTTTGGATAACGCTCGATCCTGTCTCAGGAACAATAAGAGAATTTGTTCTCGAATGGCGGTTTTTCTCAACCCCTTTTCGTGTAGAATTTCGCCAACTTGTGTCAATTGCGGATCTTTCATCAGACTAGTTTTCGACAGTCAAATCAAATGTAACAAATGATGCTGTATTGCGCACCCCGTCATGTCCCTGTAATGTAATAATATATTCGCCCGTGGAAATCGTATTGGGAATTTCAAATGAGATATTGAAATCGTAGCTACTCCCCTGCCCGGCCGGAACGAGGTCGTATGGCCCAGTGAAACTATTGCTGCTGTTCTTCTTACGATAAGTCAAAAATACGATTGCATTCCCTCCATCGCCCAGGTCCTGATCGTCTGAAAGTTGTCCTTCAAAAGTCAAGGTTTCTCCGCGAGTCGCGGAGAGCGAATTACTCCGGGGGGTATCGAGCGCCAGAGTTGGGGCGAGAGAATCCCGGGAATTAAAAACTTTGAGGGTGTACACATCAGAATTCGGGCTGGTATTTCCCGCGGCGTCAACTGCCTGGATAGAAAAGTGATAATTGCCCGCAGTGACATTATCGGGTGGACTGAGGCTCACATCTGTAGAGTACGTTTGCACATTGATTTCCTCTACTTCTAAATAAGACCAATCTTCTGTACTCTGAGCTACCTGAGGTGCAGTAAATCCCGGGGCAGATCCCCCTCCATGTCCGTGACAGTCAAAATTGTTGTGAATATCCCATTTGATTTCCGCTACCTCTTGATCGTCTTCAATCAAAAGCGTGAAGTTGAGATCCCTTGCCTCTCGCAAAACAAATACCCTATCGTCGGGATCTCCGCATACATTTTCCGTTGATAAGGCAGGAACAGCGTTCATAATAGATATCTCCGGAGGGGTCATATCCTCCGCTTGATCCACGCAGGAGCCTACGAGAATGAATAAAACCAAAAAAGAAGGGAGGTGCAACTTAAAATTCATACTTTTGTTTATTAATGCAACAACGTTGCAAAGTAACAAAAAGTTTTGGTCATGAACTCAGCTTGTTTGAGGAATGTCGCACTCATGATTCTCCTCGGCCTATTTTCCACTTCTGGAAATGCACAGACTTTAAGCGGTCGCATCATGGATTCCAATGGAGACCCTTTACCCGGTGCCCAGATCACATTATCTGATCAGTCACAAATGACCGTGAGCAATAATGAAGGGCGCTTTGATATAAAAGTTGACACCCTCCCCGTCTTTTTAATTGTCCAATATTTGGGATTTGAAGAAGAGAGAAAAGAGATCCACTCTGTACAGGAAGCTATTGAGATCGTTTTGATCAGCAAGAGCTTTTCAGTTGATCATATAGAAGTTATTGCCGAACATGCAAAGCAAGAGCGATCACTATCGGCACTGCACCTGGATGAAGATTTTTTTCAAGAGCACGGTGATGGCACATTTGCTCAGGCACTAGATGTGCTTCCCGGGATGTCCGCCATGAATGTAGGCACGGGGATTGCGAAACCGGTAATTAGAGGCTTGTACGGCAACCGGGTTTTAGTCAATCAAAACGGAGTAAAGCAAGAGGGGCAACAATGGGGCAATGACCATGGATTGGAAATTGATCCCTTTGATGTAGAAAGAGCAGAAATCGTGAAGGGTCCCTCCTCCTTGCAATACGGTTCTGACGCCATGGGAGGGGTCATAAATATCATGCAAAAAGCCATTCCGAAAACCAATACTTTGAGCGGATCTGTTTCGGCTTTGTTCAAAACCAACAACCGACATGCTGCGGGTTCCGCTCATTTGCGCGGGAACTACGAGAACTTTTTCTTTTCCGCACGATACTCTCACCAAAACTTTGGAGATTTCAAAGTGCCTGCCGACGAGTTTTCTTATAATTCATTCACATTGCCGCTGTTGGATGGTCGAGTCAAAAACACGGCAGGGCGAGAAAATAACATTCACCTCTCGATGGGATATAAGGGCGAACATTCCATCACTCGACTGACATATAGCAAGTATCATTTATTGGGTGGAATTTTTGCCGGAGCCGTAGGGATTCCTCGATCCTACACCTTACAGTCGGATGGTAACCTCAGAAATATAGATATACCTTTTCAAGATGTAACACATGAGAAAATCATATTGAATCAGACCTTTTTTCAGGGGGATCATCACTGGGTGATTAATGTGGGCTATCAGAAAAATCGCAGAGAAGAGCACAGTCGACCGGAATTTCATTCCGTTCGGTCTTCTGAATTAGATCCCAATGCAACTTTAGGTCTGGGTTTATTGCTGAACACCTGGAGCGTTAATACCCATTATGAATGGCATCCAGGGGAACAGTTGAAGTGGGTGTTGGGAGGAAATGGCCAGTGGCAGGATCACAGCAGGAGCGGTTTTGAGTATTTATTACCAGACTACAATACTTTTCGCTCAGGAATCTACGCCATAGGAGAGTGGACGTATAATGATCGATGGACTATCAATGGTGGTGGTCGCTGGGACTATGGGACCAATGAAAGTTCCCCTTACACCCAACGCATTTTCAACAGTAATGAAACCGTCATTGATTCCTTGAGCTCGCCCCTGACCGATGATGTTTTCAACAATTATTCTCTCGCCCTCGGAGCTCACTATGAGCCCTCCGATCCATGGGATTTTAAATTCAATCTTGCACGTAGTTTCCGCATTCCTTATCTGAATGAAACGGTATCCAATGGGGTGCATCACGGCACCTTTCGGCACGAACAGGGTGCAGCGGATTTGGTTAGTGAAATTGGGTGGCAGTTAGATGCCGGTTTGCAATATCAAAGGGGAGGTACAGAGTTGTGGTTTAGCACTTATGGCAATTACTTCCAGGACTATATTTATTTGCGCCCCACCGCTCAATTCTCCCGACTCCCGGAGGCCGGACAATTGTTTCGCTATACTCAGCACGACGCATTTTTCACTGGCCTTGAATTGCAGTGGAATCAGCACTTATGGGAGGGGCTCAGCTATCAATCTGGGGCAGAAGTGGTGTACAGTGTCAATCTCACGGAGAAAAGATATCTGCCCTTCACTCCTCCCACTTCATATATTCACTCGGCTCAATATCGGTGGGAAGCACCCAAAAGAAAAATGGATGGAGCTTTGCTCGTACAACACCGATGGACTTTTGATCAAAACCGGGTAGACCTCAATGAGAGAACAACAGAAGGTTACCATCTATTTCGCGTTCAAGCCAACGCGAAGATAAGGTTTGACCATTGGACTATGCGATGGGATCTGGAAGTTCAGAATGTATTTAACACACCCTATTTGCGCCATCTCAGCAGATATCGATTGTTAAACCTGCCGGAACAAGGCCGGAATATCGTTATTCGAACGAGCATTCAATTTTAGAGGGCTATAGTTCATTCGTGCTATTTGAGATAATGATTATGGGCAGTGATAGCGAGTAATCATTTCATTCCTAGTGTAAAACTTTTATGAGACGCTCTGAGCGACTTGCTTTTTCAAGTCTGCGATACAGCTGGGGTAGCCCAGGACAAATAAAATATCTCCTTCGATAATGGTGGTATTTCCTTTGGGAATCACCATCCCATCCTTCCGCTCAATCATAGTGATTAAGGCCTCGCCGGGAAGATCTACATCCTTTACTAATTTCCCGGCCCACTTGCCAAAGTATTTATCCGCTGATACTTCGATATGAATAAATCGATCCTCACTCAGCATCAGAGACCGCAGTTCGGCTTCGCCTGAACCAGCCCGCCAGGATTCCACAAAGCCTTCCGACTCAATCAATTCGGCCAGGTGGCCTATGATACGCATGCGCAACAAGTGACTACTTTTGGGAGTGACCAGGAATAGTAAAGCAAAGGCTGTTTTTTCTTCTCCATCCACAAAGACTCCCACTCCATCCTGACTGTGAATTGCCAACATCTCCGGAACCTGACAGTATTGGTTTTGGTCATAGGTGAAAAACACTCCTTCTCTCAACTCGATGAGCTTTTCCTCTAAATTGAAAAGGGTATCACTCAATCGATCGGCATTTACATTCAGCCGCTCTGCCAGGAGTTGCTCAGAGCGAGCCACGAGATGATTAGCGGATTCATTCTGATTTTGATCAACAATAATTGATCTAGCAATGACCTTCTGATAAATAATAGAGGAACGCACGTTCTTTTCATTGATGATAGTCATCAGTTCTCTCTCAATGGCATTATCTTTTTTGCGCCCAAGGCGAGCGTGAACGTGAAAAATGGCTCCTTGCCGGGTCACTCTGCCATGAGCGTAATAAAAATACCAGGCAACAGAAAGTAAAATTAGTGTCCCGGTAAAGCCAACAGCGAGGTAACCCATCTGTGCCACTAACCAGAGGGAGACAAACATACCTATGATTTGAACATAGGGATAGAAAGGGGACTTGAAACCGGGTTTATAAGCTTCTATTCTACTTTCCCGCATCACAATTACTGCCAGATTCAATAAACAAAACAATAGGAGTTGAAAAGCACTAGCCAATTTTGCGACTCCCTTGACGTCAAATAAAATCAGAATCACCAACATCACTGAAGTGGTCAGAATAACAGAATAGTGCGGCGTTTCAAACTTGCCAATTTTCCCAAAAATAGGTGATACGAGTTTATCCCGGCTCATAGCCAGAGGATAGCGGGAAGCGGACATCAATCCGGCATTTCCCGTAGAGGCAAAAGCTGCAATGGCGGCCACCACAATAAGTATGATGGCAGTATTCTTAGGCATGAAATCAAAAATGATACCTCCGGCTTCAGCTACCGGTGTTAGGATTTTGAAAAAGTCTTCCGTTGGAATGACTTTCACCATGATATAAACGCCGACCACATAAACAATAACTGCGGTCAATAAAGAAAGAATCATCCCGAGAGGAATATTTCTATCGGGGTTTTTCACTTCTTCTGCAATACTTGCCACCTTCGTCAGGCCAGCGAAAGAGACGAAAACCAATCCTACAGAAAAGATAAAGCCTTCAATTCCATTATTCAAAAAGTTGCCTTTCTCGGTTTCGGGCAGTACTGCACTTCCCGCATATATATAGTTGAGTCCCTGAATCACAAAAGCTGCCATAATAATCACTAGAATAGCGACCATTACGCGTTGCAACTGTGCAGTTTCTTTGGCTCCGAAAATATTAATCAAACCAAAAGCTATGGTGAGCACCACGGCCAGGGGGACCATGGGCAGTTCTACAAATAAAGCGAGGTAAGCCCCCATTCCAATCAGGGCAAAAGCACTCTTAAAAATAAGGGCTAACCAGGACCCCAATCCACCTACTGTCCCCATGAGCGGTCCTAAACTTCGATCGAGAAAATAATACGCTCCACCGGCTCTGGGCATGGCTGTAGAAAGCTCTGCCACACTAAATAGAGAAGGAATGATCAAAATTCCAGCTACTAAATAGGCCAAATACACTGAATTCCCGGCTTCGAATGCAGCAATTCCGGGCAAGAGAAAAAAGCCCGAGCTAAACATGGCTCCAGTACTTACCGCATAGACATCGGAAAGGCCGAGTTTCTTGAGAAGTTTCTGTGTTGCCATAAAATTAAATTACCGATTAGAGATCAAAAATAAAGAAATTATTGAGAGAGCGTAGGCATATAAAAGAGTTTGACCTGGGAATGCTTATCCGCTTGTCTTCCCCACGGGAAAAAGGTACAAATTTTTCACTGTCCAATTTACTATAATACCTTTTTGATCCAGGGGAGCCATTTGCTATTGTACGGAGGGTATCGAACCAGGGGATCGACCCAGGTCGAAGAATCCAACATGCTTTTGTGATGAGAAAATGTATCAAATCCTCGCTTTCCGTGATAGGCTCCCATTCCGCTGCCGCCAACGCCTCCAAAGGGCAAATCCGGATTGACGAGATGCATTAGAGTATTGTTTATGCAGCCGCCTCCAAATCTCAATTGGCTTTGAATATTTTGAGAAAAATCTTTTCGCTCGGAAAAAATATAGCAAGCTAAGGGATCCGGATTTTCTGCAATCCCCTGCATGAGATCCTCTTCGCTCTTCCAACTTAAGATAGGCCAAATCGGACCAAAAATTTCCTCTCTCATCACATCATCATCCATCCCCGGGGAATCTATCAAAGTAGGAGCCATATAAAGCTCTTCTCTGTCCCAATCTCCTCCCAATATGATGTTTTGATTCTCCAGTAATCCAACCAAAGCGTCCAGGCGCCCGGCATGAATGATCCGTCCATAGTCAGGGGACTTGCGGGCATCAGAGCCATAAAATTCTTCGAGTACCTTCCGAATTTGACCCACAAAAGCCTCCTTGACCGATTCGTGGACCCAAATGTGATCCGGCGCAATACAAGTTTGTCCCGCATTGATAAATTTTCCATTAACCAGGCGACGAGCAGCGACCTTCAGATTGGCACTGTGGTCAACAATTCCAGGGCTCTTTCCTCCCAACTCCAAAGTAACCGGGCTCAAGTGCTCTGCAGCTTGTCTCATAATTTGCCGTCCTACCGCCGCACTCCCCGTAAAAAAGATGTGATCAAAAGCAAACTTATCTAAAATAGGGGGTATCACTTCTGCGCCCTTTCCTTCTATTATATGCACGTGTTTAGGATCAAAAGCGTCCTCAATAATTTCGCGAATGGCTCGAGCCGTATGAGCTGATTCATGCGCCGCCTTGACAATGACCACATTTCCCGCTACAATGGCCGAGATAAGTGGAGCCATCAGTAATTGGAAGGGATAGTTCCAGGGCGCCATAATCAATACGACTCCTTTCGGCTCCACCACAATATAACTGTTGCCGGGCTGGGCGTAATAGGGCGTTGGCTGTCGTTCTATCCGAGCCCAAACATCCATATTCTTTAAAGCATGACGGATTTCTGAATACACGACTGAAATTTCACTCAGAAAACTCTCTACTTCATTTTTTCCCAAATCTTGCATGAGGGCCGCGCATATCTCGTCTTCGCGCACTTGAATAGCTTCATACAAGCGCTCTACTGCCGCTTTCCGAAAATCTAAATCTCGCGTTTGACCCGAGGCAAAAAAATCCCGCGCTCGATCCCATTCTGCTTTTGAAAACACTTCTGACATAGCTTGATCTTTGAAATTTTATTGCTTACCTAACAAATTTTAGTGGACATGTTTCAGCCGCTTCTTCCATCAATTTAATTAAAAATGAACAATTCCTGGGATTACAGCCTTTTTCGCCCGGCGAGCCGAAGATCATTCAAATCATTGATTTATAATATTTTACAAAAATTGGCTGGAGATGCACTTTCAAATCAAGATACCCAAATTTGGTTCTTTACATTTGAATGAGTTCGAGGATCAACCCTTTGATAAACGATTGGTTTCCAATACACTACCACTAAAGCAGGCAATCCTTGTCCTAAAGTTTTTGAGTAATTCGGGTGAATATTGCGGGTGATGTTTTCCTATGGAAAAAATCCTTGGAAAATTGAATGGGGTGGTAAAAAAAGTGAGAGAAAACATATTTGATTGAATGACTCATGCGTTTTTGTTTTAGCTTTACAGAAGTGCATTATATTTAGTATCTTAGCAATTGGTCTAAACTAACGCCAAAAAATCAACTAACATGGGAACAACAGCTATCGTAGCCATCGTCGTAGCAGCAATCATTGTGATTTACCTCATCAGTATATATAACAGACTCGTCTCTTATAAAAACAGGCGAGAAAATGCTTTTGCGGATATTGATGTTCAGCTCAAACAGCGACACGACCTCGTGCCTCAACTCGTTTCTGCGGTCAAAGGATACATGGAACACGAGTCCGGTGTCTTAAAAGAAGTCACTGAAGCAAGAGCGCGGGCACAGGGAGCCGGTTCCATCGATGAACGCATTGAAGCTGAACAGCAACTCACAGGAGCCATTCGGGGTTTGCAGATCCAGGTGGAGGCCTATCCCGATTTGAAAGCCAGCACAAACTTTATGCAGTTGCAGGAAGAAATTGCAGATATTGAAAATAAATTAGCTTCTGTTCGTCGCTTTTTCAACTCTGCGACAAAAGAACTGAATATCGCTGTGCAAAAATTTCCCAACAATTTGTTGGCGGGTATTTTTGGTTTCAGCACGCAGAAAATGTTCGATCTTGGTCCGGACAGAGAATCACATCAAAAGGCACCGGAAATAAAATTCTAAGACTCTATGTCTGACAAGTATATTGGGATTCAGCAGCAAATTCGATCCAATAATCGAAAATCTATTTTGCTGCTACTGGGTTTCCCTTTGCTCATCTTCTTAATGGTGTATGTTATCCTGTTATTTACCGCTCCCTCGGAAGCTCCGGGGGTAAGCTGGGAAATGGCCGGATGGAAACTCATCGAATACGCTCCCATCATCATCGGTGTGGTAGTCATCTGGTTTCTCATTGCCTATTCGGGACACAGCGCTATGATTAAGGCCGCTACCCATTCCAAACCACTGGAGAGAAAAAATAATAAACGAGTGTATAATTTAGTGGAGAACTTGTGTATTCAGGAGGGAATGCAAATGCCGAAAGTCAACATCATCGAAGATGATGCGCTCAATGCTTTCGCCAGCGGCCTGAATAAAAAGACTTATACCGTAACCCTTACCCGCGGAATCATAGAAAAACTCGATGATGAGGAACTCAAAGGAGTCATTGCGCACGAACTCATGCACATTAAGAATAAAGACGTCCGATTGCTCGTCATCACCATTATTTTTGTCGGCATTTTCTCACTCATCGTACAAATTGCCTTCCGCTCCTTCCTCTACGGGTCTATTGGTCGCAGACGAAATGATAAAGGAGGAGGCGCCCTCATCATTGTTATTATTCTCGTTGCCGCCATCGCCTACTTTCTCTCATTGCTTTTCAAATTTGCCCTATCGAGGAAAAGAGAATACATGGCTGATTCCGGCGCTGTAGAAATGACGAAAAACTCTCAGGCGATGGCCTCCGCCTTGAGAAAAATTTCTGGCCGATCGGAGGTGGAGTCTGTTGAAAGCGAGGATATTAAAGAAATGTTTATCGAACACTCGCCCAAAAGCTCAAAGGGCTTTTTTGGCACCCTCGCCGGGCTGTTTTCGACGCATCCGCCCATTGAAAAAAGAATCAAAATCCTGGAACAGTTTTAAGTTTAGAAATTTATCTTGTCACTCCAGAATGCGAGTTTTATGAAACGCAGAACCTTTGCCCAATTAAGTATGAGCTTCTTAGGAGGTGCATCCCTGCTTTCCGGCTGGCAAGGCCAACCAACGCCTCTTTCCAACGAAATGCCCCTTAGAAAAACGCGGGGCCTTCGAAAAGGCGATACCATAGGCCTGATAAGTCCGGCCGGCCCCATCCGTCCCGGGCAGATGCAAGAGGCAAAGAAATTTCTGGCCCGTCTCGATCTCGTGCCACAACCGGCTCCTAACTGCGAGAAGCAAGCCGGTTATTTAGCCGGCACCGATAAAGAACGCGTGAGTGATATTCACTACTGTCTCGAGCGAGAAGATATCGACGCCATCTGGTGCTTGCGCGGTGGATATGGCCTGACGAGAATTTTAGATCAACTCGATTACGAGCTTTTTAGAGAAAAAGCCAAACCGCTCATCGGGTACAGTGATATTACCGCCCTGCATTTGGCACTTTTTACTAAAGCTCAGCTCGTATCATTCCACGGTCCCGTTTTGACATCTGATTTCAACTCCTATGTTGAAAAAACGCTGAAACAAGCCCTGTTTCCACAAAAGGAAAATCAGCTCATCCTTCCTGCGGACGATCAGGTGGTGGAAGTCCTCAACCCCGGCGAAGCCGAAGGACCCTTGATTGGTGGAAATTTGAGCCTGCTATCTACCCTGGCCGGCACTCCTTACCTTCCCAGTTTTAAAGATCATCTGGTATTTATAGAAGATGTGGAAGAAGAACCCTATCGAATCGACCGGATGCTGACCCAATTGGTTCACGCCGCCGATCTGAATAAGGCCGCAGGCATAATCCTGGGACAATTTGCAGGCTGTGAAAAAAAGCCCCACGATAAATATAGCTTTACGCTGCGAGAAACCCTCAATCGCTTCGCCCAAGAGTGGCCGGGACCTGTGATGTATGGATTCTCTATCGGACATATCAAAAAACAGTGCACCCTGCCTATGGGCATTCGTGCCAAAATAGATACACAAAAGCCCGCCATCCAATTCTTAGAACCGAGTATCATTACCGCATGAATCTACATCTCCACCCCTTTCGCCTGCCTCTAAAAGAGCCTTTCGTTCTCTCTCATGGAACTTTTCACCACAGAGAAACACTCATCATTGAACTGGAGGAAGGTCCTCTCAAGGGTTATGGTGAAGCTACCGTCATTACCTATTATGGAAAGAGTATGGCGGATCTCACAAAAAAAGTGCACGAACAAAAAGATGCCATTCAGTCCCTGGAGCTGGACTTGAGTTCACCGACGCCACCCCGGGTGCCTGAAATTTTTCAGGAAGAGCCCTTTTTACAATCCGCTCTGGATTGTGCCATTTGGGATCTCTGGGGACAAAAAAATAATACCCCTATCCATACTTTCTTATCGCCCGGCCAGGAGCCACCGATGAGTTCTTATACCCTGAGCGGTTCTCCCGGCGCCATTTCAAACACTTTGCAGAAGGGCGAGTGGCCCATATATAAAGTAAAATTAGGAAGTGTTGAAGACGATGCCATTCTCCCCATCCTATTTTCCTTTAGTGAAGAGAAAGAAATTCGAATCGATGCCAATGGAGGATGGAGCCCAAAGCAAGCCCTGCGATACATCAAAGAATTGGTCGCCCACAACATTACTTTTATCGAACAACCCCTGTCAACTGACCTCGACGAGCAGATTCCCGCGCTCAAAGCTGCTACCGGCGCACAATTCTGGGCGGATGAAAGTGCGCAAAGCGGTCATTCCATCACGCATTGTTCTCGCTACTTCGATGGCATCAACTTTAAGCTAATGAAAAGCGGTGGCATTTCACCCGTACTGCGCGAAATCGAAGTCGCTCGCGAAAAAGGTCTGAAAATCGGCTTGGGCTGCATGACAGAAACCTC
>JAWLFI010000238.1:0-3411 GCA_041685645.1 Saprospiraceae bacterium
GTATGAGTGAGCTTTGATACTCTGCTCTTACATCGATTCTGTAATATTATTTCATCACCAGGCAGGGTGACGATAGTTGTCACTATTGCGGATTATACTACCACAAAAACAAAGAACCCCAGCTATGAAAGCAGCCGTATACGAACCGATCAGTGTATTGTTTGTCACGCGCGGATTCCGACGAAAGGAGCTACCCTACCATTTTACCCCATATCGCTTTGAACGCAAAACTGGGGAGTCCTTTAAGATCAAAAGAGTCACAATGTACCACAACGATCACCGGGGCGGAGCCCAGCAGTTTCACTACACGGTAGAAACGGATGATGGCTACTACTGCAGGCTTCTGTTTGACGGAGAGACGCTTTCCTGGCGGCTTATTGAGGTGAAGAAGGAGGGGATTGATCTGTTAAAGTTGGATTCGGAAGGGAAGGGTTTGAGGGATTTGGATTTGCCGGTTTGAGGGGTTAGTAAAAATTTAAACTTTTTTTGTAAGGGATTCCGATTTCTAGGTTCATACTACTGAGATCACGAATAAAGAGATAGCTTGAAGATGATTGAGCGCGCTTTTCAACCAAATTAAGAGAATGATGGTTGGTAGCTGCCATTCTTTAATTTTCTAATAGCGATATCCCAATTGTACAAGCTTCGTAAAGTGTGAGACAATTTTAATTTTTTCTTCGCATATAAACAAGAGAATACGAAAAGTTAAAAAAAGTTAAAAAAATCAATAATTAAGAGTCTGAATAACTTCTAACTCAAACAATTCTATCATGCCAGAAAAGAAAAGAATTTATTTCAAAGTGTTTCTCATTGATTTTGCAGATGTTAGAGCACCATCAGGATTCAACCAAAATTTTGTCGAGAAAATATTATTTAGCTCAGACCCGCCATCTACTGCTCCAGATCAAATCAATTCACCTATTGTAACTTCTGCACAGCAGTATTTTCATGCTTCATCGGATTTCTTTTTGAGCTTGAGAGGAGAAGCTACTGAATGGATCCATAGTGATTTAAATAATAGAGATATACCTCATTGGATGAGAAGCATGCAAAAAGCGGAAGATAACGGCCCGATGACAGATTGGGGTGAATCCTGGCCGGTAATCGTTGCTGAAGCTTTGCGTGGAAAAAACTTTACATCGTCAAACTATTCATCACCACAAGAGCTTAGAAATGACGTGTTAGCTCTACCTAATGGAAGAAAAGCTGACAAATTAGTCTTCTTAGACTCTGATGTTTCTGGAGGGGGAGTAAAACGCCACTTCTCACAATTGAAACGTTCATTAGACTTGATGAGCCATTCAAGGATTAGAAATAATACTCTCCCAACCTCAAATCAGCCATGGAATTCTTTATGGGATCCGGCTTGGAATGCATTGCCACCATTCTTGGTAACTCCCATTCTTAGTTTAAATTGGTCGGGGAGTAATCGTAATCAGGATGGAACGTATCCAACTCCACCGCCCAGTAATAATGATGTACCTAAGATGTCAGCTTTTGATGTAATACTTCACGAGTTAGGCCATTTAGCGGTTAATCTGCCGGATTTATATAAAAATATGTACGGCCCGTTGAATGGTACATGTATCATGGGGTACTCGAAGAAAACTCACTTTCCACCTCCGTTTTCATCGTTAGCACGCTGGAAGTCTGATTGGTTGGAATATAGAGATTACTCAAGGAATGATCACTCCATACGTTTGAGGCCATATGAGTCGCACAATGATGCAATAAGAATAACGAACGGCGCTCCAAGCCAATGGCACTATTTGTGTATCGCCAATCGTGAAATATTAGATTATCACAGTGACCCGACTCGTAAACCAACGTCAAAAGGACGTGGAGTTTTAATTTATAGAAAGGATTTAGGTGGCAGACGTACAAGAACTGTAAGAGGAGGTAAAGTTATTCGATTGTATACTTCATACTTGAGAGATGCAAGATATACCTATCATAAAATCTGGGAGCCTGGCGATACGATTGGCAGTATTCCACCTAATAATCAATTTTATTCTCGACCGACAACCTTACGTAACGGTCGTGGGGAGTTATGGTATACACTGGATGAAGTGAAAGCTGACGAAGACGATTTAATTGTTAATTTGAATTGTAAAGCAAAACATCTACTTGAAGATTTCCATCACGCAACATGGACGGGTGAAGCTGGAAATAGGGCTGTTCCTCTAAAATTAGATGCTTTCGGAGGTCCTGACGGACATGTAGCACTACAAGACAAATCCATGGAGGTAAATGGTGAAAGTGGTCGCGTGCTTTATTTACATCCAATGTGGAATAACAATGGTCGAATACGAGGTGTTTATGATATCAGTGATATGGAAGATGGCCCCAAACGCCTTTATCTCAAATTAGGAATGCCTGATGAGGCACGCGGTAGTAATGGAGTTAGAGTTCACTTTGAATCTGGGCCAGATAAATACTCAGTGAATTTAGAACCTGGAGTCTATAAAGAGAGAGTGATCGATTTCAGGGATCCAGGCGACACGTTTACAGTTTTGGTGGAAACCAGAGGTAGTGCCCGGAAGGATTGGTTTTATATATTAGATGGATGGATTGTGCCAACTGCACCAAGAATTTATGATTTTATATCACGAGCATCCAATGCCCTTTGGAAAACGGATGATGGGAGATTGTCATTTGGTGAGGAGGGACAGCCGAAGGGAGAAGTCAGTGTGAGAGGATGGATGCCACTCCATACAGGCATTACCTATGGTCCAAAGGTACTTTTTACTCATCCGAATTGGGATGAAAACGGCTTTGTTGAAGGGAATTATTTTAAAATCCCTGTTCCTACAAACGGAGCAATGTTCAGAGCACATTTAGGATGGCATGATGGACGTCGTGTTACATCTAATGGAGTTCGGGTCAGTGTGAGCGTTAAGAAGGGTACTAACGAATACAAAGTCATCGAAAATGCCCAGTACGACTTATATGAGGAGGGTAGCACCAGAGAAGATCAGAAGAACGCTATGATGTTTATTGAGGAGCCAATTCCCAAAGAGGTTTGGGGAGATGAGGTTAATTTCATCATCCGGGTAGATGCGGATGGTTCATCAGCTCAAGACTGGTTGGCATGGACTGAAATGGCTATGACTGAAGCTTAGAGGTATTTGTAGATATTGAACCAAAGATAAATTCTGTAAGGATTACTGAATTATCGGATCTTACAAGTGAGGCACATAAAGAAAGCAGAGAAGCAAGATGTACAGATACTAAACTTCATCTGTTAATCTATTTAGGGCTTCCTCAAAAAGTCACGCCTGACCGGGCGGCGAAGGCAGAAAAGTTCAACACAAACAGGGTGGCGGCGATCCAGGTCTCGGATGTACCCCGAAGTTTTGCTTTGATTTGATTGAGCGATAGCGCCTGCTTGGCATTGCCAATGCGCCCCTC
>JAWLFI010000239.1:0-3399 GCA_041685645.1 Saprospiraceae bacterium
GGTTTTAACAGAGGGGTAAGTCCCAGACCCCGATTCCAGACTCAGGCACGCCGGGGGCATTGGAAGTTATGGACTTGTGACGTTCCCTTCTGGATGCCCTCTGAGTGCAGATCCTAAAGTCGATTTGAGGTGCCAATATTTATAACCAACCCGTTGGTTGTGAAAGGTGTTTTCCGGAATTTTATACTGATTTTAAAAGCGAAAGCTGATGGGGGAATCTATTATATTTCTAAATGACGCAGATACGACAATGATTCTTTTTTTCTTTTTGCTATCATTTTTCATAACTTGCAATATGGAGAATTTTTAGTTTTGAGGGGTTGAGTGAGTCTCATTCTTTTATTCAGCTGTCAAAAAGAGGATGCACAAGAGGTTTATAATAGATTGCGGGGCTTTTAAGGAGGCTTTCAATATTTTACGTTGAGATACGACCAGCAACCCCAAAATTTTCAAACTCATCATGAAAGATATCCGTTTATTGGCCTTGCCTATTTTACTTTTGATGTATAGTTGCTATACAATAGCTCAGGACACGCTCGTGCTGCCCATAGTAAAAGGGGAGCACGAGCTGCCCTTACCTGCTTCTGGCATTGAAAAGGGTTTAATAATGGAATCTGTGGTCGTTTCTGATTCTGAAAAAGTGCAATTGAACCGGAAAAATTCTGATCACCAATTTCCACTCTATCTACCAAGGATTATGACTTTATCTGAATTTACAGATTATAATTATAAAAGGGAGGACTCCCCATTTCACGATACTGTGTATGCATCTATTTTTTATCAGGAAGAGGTAGGGGGGATGTGTTTTTCTATGGACATAAATAAAAATCAAGATTTTCTGGATGATGACGTGATTCCTATTTCGGAAAATACGCCCTTTAGGTATGATCTCACGGTTTCTATTCCTTCAACAGAGCATCCAAAGAAGGAAATGATTCTTCCTCTAAAGATAGAGTATAAATCTAAATCCAACGAAATATGGATAACCAATCTATTGAAATATGATGTAGAATACGAATTGGCCGACACCAGCTTGCAAATCGAATTAAATGTCGGGACTTATTATCCCAATTTCAGTTTGTTGACACCTGCACCAGGATTAAATAAACTTATACATCAATTCTACTTACTTTCAGAGCCCTTTTTGTTTAATGATGATTTTTGGATGCTTCAAAATTTAGACATTGACAAACAAACCATAGAGCTGGTACGATTTCCAACTAACACTCGGCCAAAAGGATATAAACAAGGATATTACGTAGATTTGGATAGTCTATTTGCCGGCCACGGAATTCCCGAAGAAGTCAATAATCGCACGGACTCATCCCTTTTTCTTCTATATTTTTGGGGCAGTTGGTGTCAACCTTGCGTTAAAAATATGCCCAAGACCAATAAAATAGGACAATTGGCTAAGGGCAGCGATAAATTGTCTATGTATGGGGTGGCAGTAATGATGAGCGGTCAAATGGAGAAGGATATTCGCGAATTTGAAAAAGAGCATACTCTTACATTTTCAAATTTTGTGGAGAGTTTCGATGGCGCTCATCCTTTTATGCGCAAACTTCTAATTATGCGTTATCCCAGTTATTATCTGCTCAGCAGTGAAGGTAGAATAATACATATAGGAAGCAGAACGAAAGGGGTTTGGAATAGTTTGTCCCAATATGGGCTAGACGTACCAACTGGAGAATAGAATAACGGGAAGAAGTCTAGCCTGCATGATTCATAAACTTTTCGAAGAAGATTGTTGATGATTCAGGGAAGTTGTTGGAATTAAGAGGTTTTAACAGAGGGGTAAGTCCCAGACCCCGATTCCAGACTCAGGCACGCCGGGGGCATTGGAAGTTATGGACTTGTGACGTTCCCTTCTGGATGCCCCCTGAGAACAAATCCTAAATTCGATTTGATGCCCCAATAGCTATAATCAATTGCTTTGATTGTAGAAAGGTAGTTTTTCGGAATTAGTAGCTAATTCTTAGGTCAAAATCCGATGAAAAAATCTAGAAAGATCTAGAATGACACAAATATGACAATGAATTTTTCTTTCTTTCTATCTTGTGAATATTCCTAATCCAATATTTTTGAGCATGTTTTTTAAAAACAATTTTCTTTTAGTTTTCTTGATTTCTTCATTTTTCCTTATTATTAGTGAGGTTCTATATCCCCCATTGTTACATTCCGTGGAAGGGAGTGACGAAGGTGTCGTTTTCATTGAGGGGCACAACCAGACTTATTATTCAATAATGACACCAAATGAACATGACTCCGGGGACAAAGATGGTGAGGGGTCTATAGAGTTAGATTGTGATTTGACGACTTCGACGTTCGGTTTCTTAGTGGATCATGATAACCAATGGAATGAAGCGTCCTATGGAATTGTCTTTGGAGAGGTGGAAAGTCGGCGATATACCTTCGACTCCGATAGCTCATTCCGGAATGGGAATTGGTACACGGAGCTGCTGATATCATCGGATGAAATGGGGAGCGCATGGACCGGTACCGACCAATATTTCAGGATGTCGGGTAGGAAGGTGTACGAACTTATCGATGATACGGATTATCTGCTGTATGATTTTGCATTGAATGTGGGCGACACTTTTACGGTGGAACCGTCAGGTTCATGGTCCGAGGCAAGGGATCTTGTCGTTACTACTGTTGACTCGATTGTTTTGATGGACCAAACAAAAAGAAAACGATTGATTTTTTCTTGTATGGGTGGCACTGGCGAGGTTGTGTGGGTGGAAGGTATTGGTGACCTGAGGGGCTTGTTGTCAGTGAAGAGTAGCTGTATTTTTGATATTAACGAGAGTTTGTTGTGTTTTTCAGAACAGGGAGAAGTGCTCTACCAGAATTCATCGGCAACGGATTGCTGGGAGACGACAAGTACTGAGTATATAGAGCGCAAAAAGGTCAACATTCATCCCAATCCAACGAGCGACAACCTTAATATATCGGGCATGAATCACACCGAGGCTATCCGATACACGATCTATTCTGCGGCTGGTGTAAAAATGGATGCAGGTGAAATTAGAGGCAACAACATTCCTGTCCACACACTATCTCCGGGCGTGTATGTGCTTGAATTGCATACGGAATATCAAAAGGTTACTAAACGATTCGTAAAGGTGGACTGATTCATTTTTTCTCCCCATTTTTACCAAATGATGCCCATTTCGGAAATTTTCGACCTATTGGTTTTTATCATCCCGAGCCTTGTCGCCTCCGGGGTCTTTATAGTTGTATTCGTGGTCGCGGAAAATGTAGAGAAAATGTTTAAGACCGCAATATGGGTGGTGTTCCTGATCGCCCTTTTGGTCACAGTCAATGGGATGGAGCAGCTGGCATGCCAGCTGTTTGAAGTGAAAAGCTGAAAATGGATGGGGTGACTGGCACTATTGC
>JAWLFI010000240.1:0-3388 GCA_041685645.1 Saprospiraceae bacterium
GCACCAATGCGGGAGTATGAAAGCTCACAAGTGGAAGATTTTAAATGCAGGCTTAGGTGAGTGCTATCATCAATAATACAGAGCAAATATGGATTACCTCTTGTACAATGGGAAGTGAAGATATGAGGCAATAAAGGAAGCTGACTAAAGGGTACCTCCGGAAACTATCCTTTTACGCGAACAGCCATTTTTTTTAATGGCTTAGAAGTAAAATATGCACATAATCATCGTTTATCCTCAGTCACTTAGCTATGGCTAGTGTCATTACCACTAAATCCGTTATAGACCAAGTCTTGATCTTTTTGCTCATATCTGCGTTGCTTCTCAGTCGCTTAGCTAAGGCGCCGTGGTGAGCGGAGCCGAACCACTATGCTCCCTCGTCGCGCCTTGAATACGTACATATTTTTTCACCTTCGCATCAAAAAACAGTTTCCGGAGGCACCCTAAAGAGAAATGGGTGATTTAAATTCTTCATTTGAGAAATAATTTCATTGATCAGTATCTGAAAAAGGTCCGGCAGCGGCAAGTTACATTTGCATTTATAATTAAAATTACCTATATTTATCACAAACACAGGCGCATGAAAAATTATATTTTTACTTTATTGTTGTTTTTAATCCCACTGATTGTCTTCGCTCAGCCCAGTTGGTTGGAACCATATAATATTCCTGCCACCGGTCAGATCTTTCAAGTAAATGACTGCGCCTCTTTGGATGCATACGATTTTAATATGACTCAGCAGTTAGACACTGTTGATTTCATACTCTATGGAAATCTTGAGGACTCGGTTGTATATGATGCCAATGGAGAATGCACTGCTGTTCACCGCTCCATCGATATAATAAATTGGTTAACCGCTGATGTTTATGATCTGAACATGACTTTTATGGTTGATGCCAACCTTTGCGATTCTGAGATGCATATTGATATGCAAGGCAGAAAGGAAGTGACGGTTGGCATACAGGATATCGTTCCCTCAGGCCTGGCAGCAGACTATTCCTTTAGTTTGACAAATCCCGATTTGGATAGTATTCAATTATCGACCTCTGAAAATCATCGCATTTATACATTCAATCACCAGACCAACGAATTGTGCCTGATCCACCTTTACTTCACTCCCTGTGGCCCCGACTTTGCTTTTGAAGTAGATCCAATGGTCAGTCTGGATATGACACAAGATAAATGTGCGACAATCAATGTGCAAGACATCCTACTCAACTTCAATTACGATTGCGGATCCTACGACTTAGGATTTTTGGAAAACGGAGGAATTTCACAGGAAACTGTGCTGGCCTATAAAACAAATGACCGACAGGTCAATCGAACCCTTATCTTTGTTTCTCAAGATCAAGATACACTCACCCAGACAATTACTTTTTCATTAGAAGCAACGATTGAACCAAATTATACCATTCGTTTAGCGGGAGATGACTATTACAATGCAGGTGATACGGGTTATATTGAAATTGGAGGAGAAGTGCAAAGCCTGTTGGCTGTAACGGGGCGTTTTCATTTCAATGGAATCAAAGGCTTGCATGTGGAAAATATTCACCCCAACTTAATAAGAGCCAATACGAGTCAGTATAATATTACAGATGACTTCTTTGCCTTTATTTGGGAAGGTCCCAGCATACACGAGCCTAAAGATATTCCAGTCAATGAACCCTGGTTTACCTTTCATTTCGTCGCAGAAGAAAGCGGGTATATCTCGGACCTTATTGATCTCACAACTACCTTATATGATCATATTGTCTTTTCAGGATCTTATTGCGATGCACTTTTTGAGCAAACAGTAGAATACGTTTTCACAGACAACCTCATTTCATCTAGTGAATCCCCTCGAGCATCCTCTCAAATCACTGCCTTTCCCAATCCTGCCTCCGACGAGCTACAGATAAAAGGTTGGAAAGGAAGTTCTGCGGATATAGATCTTTTTTCAATGGATGGCAGGAAAGTTTTGACACACTCATACCATTCATCGGTTGGATCACTTAGCGTTCCCGTACATCGTTTAGCTGATGGAATGTATCTTCTACAGATAAGAGACAGAAATGGACCACTGACTGACCAAAAGATCGTTGTCATCCAACATTAAAGCCGATAGGAAAAGAATCTTGCTTAGAAATGGAGAGTTTTCATTCCTCCCCGCTGCTCCAAACCTCAATGAGGTGTTTTTTGATAGCAGTAACATCCACATAGGTAGCTACCCGGACAGTACCATATCCATTTTCAGGAGGAGTATCCACTTCACTCCACTCCACCCATTGCGGTTGATCAATAGCTACTATCAACGCCAGATCATAGGCCGTCCAACTCGTTCGTATAGGGTCCAATTGCTCCCATCGAGCTAATAAATATTTTCGCAAGCCAGCGACAGCTTTTGCATCAGTCTGGAGCCATTCTTTAGAAAAATCAAGCGATGCTGCCATATTTGCAGGTAGAATATATAAATCCAAATCATCGGTATTCAATAGATAATCAAAGGCCGGCAAATCATTTTGAACATTGAATTCGTTTTTATCCCAAAAGTCTCCCACTGCATCGTACTCGGCGGCCAACAGATACACTCTAATATTACTTTTAATGCCCGGAGCGCGACAAAGAGCAGTTGCGATATGCGTAGATGCACCCAATCCGACAATATTCAATGGGCGCTCAGGACTATGAGCACGAGCCACTGAAATCAGATAGTCTATAACAGAACTCGATCCACAATCTATCTCCCCATAAATATTGGCAATTTTCTCATTTCTTCCCCGCAGGACGCGAACCTTCCTTCCGGAAAAGGACTGTACAAGTTGCTCGGCCTGCACAAAACCAGAGTCCGCAGTATTTAATGTACAGGGTCCGTCATGCCGCCAATGCGTGGTCGAGATCCCTTCTATTTGCCAATTCGACATGCGCAATGCGTAACTAATGGCCAACTCATCATCGAATTCATGACCGATATCCGTATCCAGCCACACCGAAATCCCCGGCTGCCCGCATGCGAGATGGCACCCTGCCATAAAAACCAGAAAAACGTATATCCGCTCTATCATATCTCAAAGATACAGAAACCCGACACTCCCAAAACCCTCTTATCATCCATTTTCATCGAAAAGTGGGCTATTATAGGCCTGCCTCCAGACTGCGCTGGAGGCCGCTATGATCCGGGGCGCGCTCAGGGTACCCACCTCCGTCCGCCAACAATTCGACTCAGATAGCTTCACCCTAACCATACGTCCGCAGTCAGCGGACTTCAGTAGGGTCCTTTTGCCCTTAAACGGCAAGAAATATGCAGGTAAATTTATCCTGAAGTTAGCGAGCTTTGGGCTATTGAATTTCGAAAACGCTCACTTATTCATCCATAAGTAATTTTAGTCCGAATCCTTCATTTGAAAATGTA
>JAWLFI010000056.1:0-14010 GCA_041685645.1 Saprospiraceae bacterium
CAAAAGGCGCCACCCGGAGTGTACGTCTATATAGCGGAACTCTTGCTGGAGAATGGAGAGACGGTCATCGTGAAAGGGGATGTGGCATTGTTGAAGTAGTTTTATTAGCAATTTAGATATTCTGTTTTAGAAGAAAAAACGTAGGCCAAAATTCGCGAGGAATTATTGTCTTCAACAGATAGAGTAAATGAGTACGATAATTCGTCCCATTTTGTACCTAGTGCCATTCAATATTTATCGGAAGTCAATAATTCAAAAAACATAGTGTTAACAATAAAAAGCAGGAAGGCCCATTTTACAAAGCGTCAGAAACTGCATTGTGGTGCCCCCGCTTATCGGAAGTCATTAAGGAATACCGGGGAAAACAACTGAATGGAATTTTATGAAAATAGCAAACATTGAATTCCTCGAAGCTAACTAGCGCTGATTCCAAGACTGCAGTATTTAAGCAAATGCACTCTGCGACCTTTGCGACTCTGCGGTAAGCTCATTTTTTTGCCAGAAGCCACCAAAATGTACTCGGGAGGAGACAGCAAACAAGGACTTTTGTGAAAAATAGCAGAAAATGGATGCACTGAAACTATATCTAGCGCTGATTCCAAGACTGCAGTATTTAAGCAAATGCACTCTGCGAACTTTGCGACTCTGCGGTAAGCTCATTTTTTTTTGCCAGAAGCCATCATAATGTACTCGGAAGGAGACAGCAAAAAAATGGACTTTTGTGAAATATAGCAGAAAATGGATACTCTGAAACAATATCTAGCGTCGGTTCCAAGACTGCAGTATTTAAGCAAATGCACTCTGCGAACTTTGCGACTCTGCGGTAAGCTCATTTTCTCCAAAAGACCTAAAGTGACCGGACAGAATGAGGAAAAAGGAAATAAGCAAGGGTTGCTATTATCTTGACAATAAAAGTTTTATATGTTCATCTTTCAAAGTGAGGGTGTCGTTTTCAATCCGATACTGCTTCACTTCACTCAGCACATCCAATAAACACTTCGCATCTTCTGAATCACAGCAAACAGACTGGCACTCTATGTTATTCCATAGAAGCCCGTTGCGTTCCTCAAACCTCAGATCCCCGCTGCAGGAATTCGTTTGCAACTCAAGCACAAATGCTCTTTTATCCTCGCGGATATTCAGGAAATAGTCTTTCTCCATAAGTGAAGCACATTCCATGCCTTCCCACTGAATCTCAAATGGGCGCCACAGTCCAACTACATTGTTGGGATTTATTGGTGGGTCGTCCGGACACGAAAAGGCCTGAAACAGGATAAAGAGCAGGAACAATTGAAGTAATCGCATATGAATATGTCTATGTAATACCTCAACATACCCCTTCCACAACCCAAGTGGTTGGGATGTGAAAAGAAAAGCAACCAAAATTCACCTATTTTACTGGCAAATTAAGCCAATGCTGCTTAAAGAATTCAAAAAAGGATGTCCCATTGACCCCTTCAACCACAAACTGCGCAAAGGATGCTTTTGCCTAGTACCTCACGCAATTCATTCACTGAGCGCGAAAGGAAATCTCTACAGAGTTGCCAGTTAAAATCAATAGATCCCCTTGCAGATCGTAACTATCAACTACCAACAGCGCATCGAGAAGGCAAAGAGCGCCCTCCGAATCGCAGCATGCCTCTGTGCAGGCGGGGTCTTTGAATTCGATATTACCGCGACGAGCTCCATTAATGGAGCCGGAGCAGCTATTAATATCAAGCGAAATCCCAAAGGTTTCAGAACGAGCTTCAATGTCGAGAATGTAGCTCCCATCTAACTGTTCTTCGCAGTCCAAATTACCTGAAGAAAGGGATTCTGCCTCCCAATTGCCAGCCAGCTCGTCAATGTCCGAGCTGCAGCTCCATAGGCTAAGAAGTGAGAGGAGAAAAAGGGAAATTAAGTATTTCATAATGCTAAGAATTTTACGGTGGCCAGAAGTACATAATCAAGGGCGTACCCAGGCTCACCACGATGATATCCAGAGGAAGTCCCATCCTCCAATAGTCTGTAAATTTATACCCACCCGGACCCATGACGATGGTATTCGATTGATGGCCAATGGGCGTTAAAAAGGCACAAGATGCCCCTACGGCCACTGCCATCAAGAAGGGATCGAGGGACAAATTCAAGCTTTGACCTATACTCATACCAATAGGTGCCATGATCAAGACAGTAGCAGCATTATTAATGATGTCAGACAACAACATCGTAATCACTAAGAGCACCGCAATCACGCCCCAAAGGGGTATATGTTCCCCCCAAACTAAAATTTGCTGAGCGATGGATTCTGCAGCACCGGATGTCTCCATTGCCTGGCCAACTGGAATCATAGCTCCCAACAATACTATGACCGGCCAATCAATACTGGTGTACACTTCCTTTATGGGTAACACACCAGACAGCACCAAAACAACAGCGGCCATAGCAAAAGCCACCTGAACGGGCAGGAGTCCAGTCACAACAGCTGCAATTGACAATCCAAAAATACCCAGAGCTAAACTCACCTTTTTCTTAAAGCCCAAACGCAATTGGCGACGAGCCAAGGGCAAACATCCCAGATTCGCTAAAGTCTCATCAATCAATTCTGCCCGACCTTGCAAAAGAATAACGTCACCATTCTTAAAAACAATGCGGTCCAGACGCTTCAAAATTTTAGTCTCCCGCCTGGCAACGGCCAATAAATTCACTCCATACCGAGTCCGCAACTGAGTACTCGCAGCTGTTTCTCCCACCATGGGCGACCCCGACATGATCACAGCCTCTGTCAAAATGATATTCCGGGAGCCTTCTGCATCCATTCTAAATTGACGTCCACCCACTAAAGTCAGTCCCGACTTTTCAATAAAGGTCTGTAATGCATCGGTATCACATTGGAAAATGATAATATCATCCGGTCGTAGTTTATCCAAAATATTAAAAGTGTGAATTCGCTGATTATTCCTGACCAATCCAAGAACCTGCACATCTACATCCGTTTCCCCAAGTAAGTCATATAGCGTCATACCGACCGCTTTCGAGTCTTCCGGTACGCGTAATTCTGTAATGTAATCATCGATATCAAACAAATCTGTCTCTTCAGTCCTCGATTGTCGCTTCGGCAAAAGCCGCCAACCCAATAAACCAACAAAAAGCACCCCTACCAGAGCTATACTTGCCCCAACAGGGGTAAAATCAAACATACCAAAACTTGATCCCATATTTTCCGAGCGAAAAGTAGAAATAATGATGTTGGGTGGGGTACCGATTAATGTTGTCAATCCACCCAACAAGGAAGCAGAGGCAATGGGCATAAGGACATATGAAGGCGGCAAGTCACTTTTTCTGGCAACATACAAGGCAATGGGCATCATGATGGCCAAAGCCCCCACATTGTTCATAAATGCGGAAGCCACAGCGACGACGACACACAGACTCAGTATTTGAACCACGGGCCCACTTCCAATGCGAAGAATAAACTTGGCAGCTATATCTATTAAGCCGGAATGCTCTAGTGCCTTACCAATCACCAATACCGCGGCTACGGTAATCACTGCGGGGTGCCCAAAACCATAAAATGCTTCCCCCGGAGGAACCACGCCCACAACAACTAAAAAGAATAAGGCAATTAGAGCGGTAAAGTCGTGCCGAATTTTGCCAGTAGCAAACAACACTAAAGCCAAACCCAAAGTTGAAAATACAAAAATCTGATCCATAAATTCTCATTCATCTATAGCCCGAACCGTATAGGGCTGACTCTTAAATTTCCTTTCCTATATACAAACAAATTTTCAAAAATTCATCATTACCGGGAGGATTTTATCCGGAGAATATATACTTTACTCCTCCATACTGGACTTCATAATGGATTGAGCAGTTTTCACATTTTTCCATCTTCTATGCGTCCACATCCATGCCTCGGGCTGCCTCCGAATAGCCGCCTCCAATGCCGCTAAATGCATTCTCGTAATCTCATACGGAGCCGTTGCCACAGCATCCTCAACCAACAAGGTTGGTCGAACTTCATAATGTCCCCGACTCAGCCGATGAGTTTCGATAAACACAACGGCCAGGTCACATTTTTTGGCCAAATTTTCAGCTCCCAAATGTACCGGGGTAAAAGGATGAAAAAATGGCGCTGCGTACTTAATTTTCCCTCGATGGGGACTTTGATCAGCCATGAAAATATACAGGGGCCGATCATCCGCTTGCTCTAGCATAAAGGAATATGTTTCCTTCATGGGAAACAAGGTCAATCCAAACTGTTGGCGAATGCTAACCATAAAGTCATTTACGATGTGATTTTTTATCGGATGATATACCGCATATGTCTTTTGCGGCACCCTCAGACCCAGGGCCATCGCCGTCCATTCAAAATTCGTATAGTGCCCCATAACCACCATTACCCCTCGACCTTCCGCATAGAAGCGCTCAAATAGAGAAGCATCTGCCAACTTAAACCTTTGCTTAATCTCATTAGCTGATATTCGATGGCTCTTAATGACTTCTACTACAATATCTGCAAAGTTACTATAAAAGCCACGGGCAATCTTTTTCCGCTCTGAATCGGACTTTTCGGGAAAAGCCAGTGATAAATTCCCCATTACAACTTTCCGACGATAGCCGACAATCCAATACATCAGCCACGCCAATCCACTACTTATACCGTAAAGCATCCACCATGGACAGCGCGCCAATATTCGAATTATAGCCAATCCTATTTTATCCCAAGACATAAATCAAAAGTAATAGAAAAATAAGAGCTTTTTCCGAGTATGTGATAATAATATTTTGGGCGGTCCGCTCCCCCTATTGCCTAGGGGGAGGCGGCGCTACGGTCGCGACCCGGTCCCCCAAAACCGTTTTGGGGGACGGCTATCGCCTCGCTCCCATCGCTACCGCAAACATCGGTTGCTATTATCATCCGGCATTCCCTTTGAATCCCCCTTCCTAAACTCCTGTATCCTTACAATAAGCGATTCATTTTCTCCGTTCAACAATTAATTATTACATTTGGGAAAATTTTCAGCATGAAAAAATACAGTGGTTTATTATTATTTGTCATCTGTTGTCTCAGCATGAGCGCTTGTAACAGAGGAGTAGGGTGCCCCTCGGACTTTTCTATAAGCGAGAGTCTTACAACATTTTGGCATGTCATCGCTCCTATTCTTTCCTAGTTGGGATGAGCCACATACCCACAGCTGACGGCTCCTACACCTTTCGCTCTTCCGTATTTAATGCAAGCTATCATTCCAGTCACGGAGCGGTAACTGAGAGCCAGCACGTTTTTATCCAAGCCGGATTGCGCCCCTTACTCAATCTATCACCCGGATCATTGAGCATTTTTGAAATGGGTCTCGGGTCAGGACTCAACGCACTGCTCGCGGCTTTGGAAACGGTCAATTCATCACCCTCGATTTACTATCACAGCATTGAAACTCACCCCATGTCCACAGAAGATATGGGCGGCTTTCACATTGGAGAAGTGCTGGATTCTCAACAGGCCGATGCCATCATGCACGACATTCACAACGGCCCCTGGGATAAACCCTTCGCAATTCACCCGCAATTTGAATTTTTCAAGGAGCGGGCAGACTTTTTACGGTGGACAGTTCCTTCAAAAGCTTTTGACCTTGTATTTTACGATGCCTTTGCCCCGTCCACGCAACCGGAATTGTGGACTTTGGAGGCCTGTGACAAATTGCACTCCCTTTTGAGGCCCGAAGGGGTACTCGTTACCTACTGCGCCCAGGGGCAATTTAAGAGAAATTTAAAATTTTCCGGATTCTCGGTTGAATCCCTCCCCGGCCCTCCGGGAAAGCGAGAAATGACGCGGGCTACCACAAATAAATAAGTAAGACTCTTTTACTAACTCACCAAACGAGTACGCATTCCCTACCTACTTCCCTGCGCCTAATCGATAAAAATTCCTATTTTCGACCTGTTGACAACATTCCAGGTCTAAAAAAATAGCCGCATGATTAAAATTCCATTGCATTGGCAGATCTTATTTGGTATGGCCCTTGGTATTCTCTTTGGATTTTTGGCCATCCAAATGCCCGGAGGTAAAGAATTTGTCATCGATTGGATCAAGCCTTTCGGTACTATTTTTATCAATGCATTAAAGCTACTGGCTATCCCATTGATCATCGCTTCGCTAATAGTGGGCATATCCCGACTCAATAACATCTCACAATTGTCAAAGCTCGGTGGACGCACCATCGGAATTTACCTGATCACAACCGTTATTGCCGTATCTTTAGGTTTGTTTATTGTAAATACCATTCAACCCGGAAAATTTGTACTGGAAGATACTCAGGCGAACCTTCTGCAGAGTTATGAAGGTGATGCCAGCTTGAAAATGGAGCAGGCCCTGGAACAAAAAGAGAAAGGCCCATTATCTGCTCTCATTGATCTCGTGCCGGAGAATATCGTTCATGCCGCGACCGATAATAGTAATATGTTACAAGTAATCTTTGTCGTGATACTTTTTGGAATTGGGATGATACTCATCAAGGAGGAAGAGGCCGCTCCCGTCAAAGCCTTTTTCCGGGGTTTTAATGAAATCATCATGAAACTGGTCGACATCGTCATGCTCACTGCACCCTACGGTGTTTTAGCCCTGATGGCAACTTTAGTTGCTGAGAGTCCCTCTGCCGATATATTTATAGCTTTGGGCGCATATTCTCTGACTGTAATCCTTGGTTTGGCTTTCATGACGATCATTTTCTATCCTTTGCTCGTCAAAATTTTCCTGGGATATAACCCCGTGCAATTTTTGAAAAAGATTTCTCCTGCACAACTCCTGGCCTTTTCCACGAGTTCATCAGCTGCTACCCTGCCCGTTACTATGGAGCGCGTAGAGGAGCATTTAGGAGTACAGGAAGAGGTGACGAGTTTTGTCTGCCCCATTGGAGCTACAATCAATATGGATGGAACGAGTCTATACCAGGCTATAGCCGCGGTGTTCATCGCGCAGGTATTTGCCCAGGACTTGACTTTGGGAAATCAATTGACAATAGTAATCACAGCGACAATGGCCTCCATTGGTTCTGCCGCCGTCCCTGGTGCAGGCATACTCATGCTTGTCATCGTATTGGAAAGTGTGGGTGTGAATCCCGCCGGTATCGGATTGATTTTCGCAGTGGACCGTCCACTGGATATGCTCAGGACCGTTACTAATATCACGGGAGATGCCGCAGTGGCTATGCTCGTGGGCGCTTCCATCGGCAAGTTTCAGCCCGATGTCCAGCCTAAAGAGTGGGACGATAACTACGAGGAAGGAGAAGAAGCATGAGCAAACTCTTTTCTCATTAATTTGCATTTAGAAGTGGGGGGAACTATTACATTAGAACTACAATACTATAGTATGGATGCCTCAGGAATCTATCCTTTTGCGCGAACAGCCATTTTTTTTAAATTGCTTTGATGTAAAATATGCACGTAATCATCGTTTATCCTCACTCACTTAGCTATGGCTAGTGTCATTACCACTAAATCCGTTAAAGACCAAGTCTTGATCTTTTTGCTCATATCTGCGTTGCTTCTCAGTCGCGTAGCTTCGGCTATGCTCCATCGTCTCGCCTTGATTACGCACATATTTTTTCACCTTCGCATCAAAAAACAGTTTCCGGAGGTACCCATATGTTATATTAAGTATTTTATTTATATTTGAAATTGGAAATCAGCGTCGGCAGATCACAGCAGCTTTAAATTTTTCAACATAAAATACTTAGCAATTCATGGCAGAACAAATAATTTTAGGTGTAGGCAGCAGAGTCATTCACCCAAATTACGGTACGGGCGTTATTACCAGACTTCACAAAGCCGCCTACGATGTTACCTTTACTGAGCACGGCTTGAAGCAAGTGGGCAAAGCATACCAAAACTGGGAGATAGTAGAAGCCATTCCGGTAAAGGACGAAGTCAGTTTTAATGAAGTAGAAGAATCATTGATTAAGGTATTGAAAAACTGGTCCGATATTACCCATCTGGTAGAATTGGGCGATAAATGGGATAATGGCACTCTAATTTTACGCCCCGGAGAAGAACATTTGCAATCCAAAGAGATGCCTATAGAAACATTCTTTCACAAAATTGTTATGTTAAGGGATCGGATTCGAGTTATGGAGCAAAAAATTAATGCCAGTGAACTTTCCGACGAGGAAAAGGTGAATTTACAGCAATACATCACTCGAATTTACGGCAGTTTAACGAGTTTCAATGTGCTATTCGAATACAAAGAAGATCATTTTAAAGGCGCGGGGAAATAACATCCGCCCAACAGATGACTAAACCTATATCTATGAGGCTACAGCGCGTTTCTATTCTTTACTTTCTCGTCTTGATTTTCACAGTCGCAGCTTGCGTAGATATCAAATACGAATTTCCCGGGCTTCCGCCGGGAAGCTGGCGTGCAGAGCTCAAATTAGCCAATACGCCATATCCGGTTTATGATGAGGATGCGGTGAGAGAGCGGAGAGTTCCCTTGTTCGATGGCATTTCTGACGATGTCCTCCCCTTTCGCATGGAGGTCAGTTATCCCGAGGCGCATCCGGACAGCTTTGTAATTGACATCATCAATGGGGAAGAGAAGATCAGAGTCAGTAAGTATCTATGGGGCTGGGATCGCAGTCAGGCCAGAGATACGATTCGCATTTTATTTCCCGAGTACAATTCCTACATCTATGGAGAGTTTGTTGAAAACACGATTCAGGGTGAGTTTGTCGATCGCAACAGAAAAAATTACGAGATACCTTTTGTCGCGAAACACGGACGCACCGAGCGTTTTGAACCTCAGCTCAAAGAACCCGGCATGAATGTCGATGGGCGATGGGATGTCACTTTCAGGGATGCAAAGGGCAATGAATGGAAAGCCATTGGTGAATTTGAGCAAGACAGTGTTCAATTGAGCGGAACGTTTATCACGGAAACAGGCGATTATCGATTTTTAGAAGGTGTAGTTTACGAAAAAAGATTGTGGCTCAGCGTCTTTGATGGAACTCACGCCTTTCTCTTTAGTGCTAAAGGCGAAGGAAAAGACAGCTTGTCCGGATTTTTTCAGTCCGGGGTACATTATTCCGCCAGTTGGACTGCCCGGCGAAATGAAGAGGCTACCCTAAGTTCTCCTGACAGTTTAACGCAACACATCAAACTAGATTCCTGGAAAGACCTCCGGGGCATCGACCCTCAAAGTGGAGAGGCGCGGTCATTATCCTCTGTCATTGCTAAAGGGGAGCCCGTTCTTCTATCCATCATGGGCACTTGGTGTCCCAATTGTAAAGATGAAGTGGAATTTCTAAAAGAATGGAAGCAAGACAATCCCAACAGCGATGTAAAAATTATCGGATTGGCCTTCGAGCGCTTTCGCGACACCACAGAGGCTTTAGAACAGATTAATACCTACAGGAATTTGCTTGAGGTGCCTTATGATATTTGGTTGATGGGTTCTTCTGACAAATCAGAAGCTACGAAAGCCCTGCCTTTTTTGGATCGCGTCATCTCCTATCCGACGATGGTATTTATAGATCGCGAAGGCGAGATTCAAAGAGTCCATACGGGATTTAGTGGTCCGGCCACCTCAAAATACGAAGCATTTACAGCCTCCTTCGAGAAAACCATAAAAGAATTAGAATGAAGAATGTATGGATTACGGGAGCCAGCTCGGGAATAGGAAGAGCCACAGCAGAGGCGTTTGCCAGGGCAGGTGGATACCGCCTAATTTTATCAGCTAGACGTTTGATTCGCCTCGAAGTTTTGAAGGGTGAATTAGAAAAAGCAGCCGATTGTGAAGTCGTGGTCATCCCTTTCGATGTTCGAAAATCGAGTGCGTGCGAGCAAGCAATGGAAGAGCTCCCCGATAGCTGTAAGCCCATTGATCTTCTCATTAATAATGCCGGATTGGCTAAAGGGCTTGCTCCAATTCATCAAGGCGACCTAAATCATTGGGAAACGATGATTGATACCAACGTAAAGGGCTTATTGTATATGAGCCGATTAGTCAGCGCTCAGATGATTAAACACAAGCATCCCGGCATGATCATAAATACCGCTTCTACAGCCGGAAAAGAGGTATATCCCATGGGGAATGTGTATTGCGCAACTAAGCACGCTGTTGATGCGCTAACGCGAGCAATGCGGCTAGATTTATACAAACACGGGATTCGAGTCGGACAGGTGGCCCCGGGGCATGTAGAGGAAACGGAGTTTGCGCGCGTGCGCTTCGATGGCGATCAAAAGAAGGCAAGGATATACGAGGATTTTAATCCATTGAGATCTCAAGATGTAGCGGAGGCCATTTACTTTATGGCCTCTCGCCCGGCTCATGTAAATGTACAGGATATCGTTCTCATGGGCACTCAACAGGCCAATTCAACTCACATTGACCGTTCCGGTCGTAAATTTGATGAGAGGAATGAGGAGTAAAGGGTACATTCCATCCATATAGCTTTTATCTCAGCTTCATTTTACAATACATCATGACGGTGAAGCGCCCGGAGGGCGCAAGCGTGAGGTGCCTGGAGGGCGCACCGCCTTAGGTGGTGCGGTGCGAAGTAGAGGCGTAAAATTTTACGCCTCTCGAGTACGGTACCCCGGAAGGGACCGACCCTCCCCAGCCATTGGGGAGGGTCACGCCCAAAACAACATCTCACCCGACACAAGCCAGATATAATCTACTCTATAGCGAGTATTTTAAATGTAAAAGAAGGATGAAGTAACATCCAATTAACACGGGCTTAACGAGAGTTAACATAAACAACAACGTATCATAACTCCAAGGTAATACTATGGTAACATGGGGTCCTCATCTTTGTGCTAACAAAACAAAACTAAATCATAACGATGAAAAACATTAACCTACTTACGCTTATTGCTCTATTATTTGGAGCGTTACTCACTTTTTCTTCTTGTGGAGATGATGACAACGATGACCCCATAGAAGATTGCCTTTTCGATGTCTGTGTGACTGAAAATATTACATCCGATGTCACATGGACTGCTGATAATGTATATCAATTAACCGGGAGAATTGCTGTTGAGGAAGGAGCAACTTTGACGATTGAAGCCGGAACCGTTATTAAAGGTGAAGCTGGAAGTGGAGCCAATGCGAGTGCTTTGGTTATAGCTCGTGGCGCACAACTTTTTGCTGAAGGTACGTCATCGAATCCCATTATATTCACATCGGTTGCAGATGAAATTCAACCCGGTGAAATTGCTAGTCCTAACTTAGATCCGGATTTTTCTGGTCTTTGGGGCGGTCTGATTATTTTAGGGAATGCGCCATCTTCATTCGAAGGTAATGGGAATGAGCTTCAAATTGAAGGAATCCCACCATCTGATATCAATGGAAGATACGGTGGAGACGATGCAAATGACAACTCTGGAGTTATCCGCTATATTTCTATCCGACACGGAGGATCAAACATTGGTGAAGGAAATGAGATTAACGGTTTAACGATGGGAGGCGTCGGAAACGAAACAGTAATCGAAAATGTTGAAGTTGTAGCCAATAATGACGATGGTGTTGAATGGTTCGGTGGGACCGTTGATGTAAAAAATGTAGTCGTTTGGAATTCCAGTGATGATGCCATCGATACGGATCAAGCCTGGGCCGGAACTCTGGACAATTTTGCAATTGTTTGTGGAGAGAGTACAGACCATGCGATGGAAATTGATGGACCTGAAGGTTCTTACCGCGATGGACACACCGTGAGAAACGGAACCGTAAAAGGACATCCAAATTCAGAACTAGGAGATTTCCGAGATGGTGCTGAAGGAACTTTCGAAAATATATATTTCTTTGATTTCGATAGTCCTGCTTCAACAGATGGACGTGGAGATTTCTCATTGAGTGGGGATGATTCACAGACCAACTTTGCAAATGGAGATTTAATTTTCCAAAATCTTGAAGTGACTTTGGCAGATGATGTTTCTGACATCACTGAAGTTTTCAAGAATGGAACTGATGCTGCAGTATCTGAAGTGTCAAAATTGAATAATACCGTAGGTGC
Source organism: Saprospiraceae bacterium (assembly GCA_041685645.1). Taxonomy (GTDB): domain Bacteria; phylum Bacteroidota; class Bacteroidia; order Chitinophagales; family Saprospiraceae; genus JAWLFI01. The sequence continues at coordinate 11,988 of JAWLFI010000056.1, forward strand.
AGACTTGAGTGTATTCAATAATTGGACATGGACTGCTCAATCCGGTGCTCTAGATTTCTAATTGACGTTTAACGTCTCAGGCCTGTCTTTAACGAGGCAGGCCTTTTTGTGTTTAACATAAAACAAAATTCCAGTCATGATAGTAATAAAAAATCAATATTTCATCTGCCTTCTCCTTATAATAGGGACAAGTTTATTATCTGCGCAGTCCAGTGGAATCCGAGGTACTGTATACGATAAGGAGACCAGCGAAACGCTTATTGGCGTATCTATACAAGTGGAAGGCCTTTCGGTAGGTGACGCGTCAGATTTAGATGGAGATTTTAATATAAAGTTATCACCCGGAACCTACAGCATCAAATGCTCCTATCTGTCCTATCAGACAAAGTTGATTAAAGACGTCGTTGTAAAAGAGGGGGAATTTACACTACTTGAAAACATCAACCTCGCAACGGAAGCAGCTCAATTAGAACAAGTTGTGGTAAGTTCTTCCGCTATCAATAATACGGAGGTGGCTATTTTGAATAAACGCAAAAAAAGTGCGAATCTTATTGATGGGATTTCATCCGTAAATTTCAAGAAGATTGGAGACTCCAATGCCGCAAGCGCAATGTCCAGAGTTACGGGAGTGAGTGTTACTGGTGGCAAGTATGTTTTTGTTCGGGGCTTAGGTGATAGATACACAAAAACCACGCTTAACGGATTGGATGTACCGGGATTAGACCCGGATCGAAACTCCATACAGATGGACATTTTCCCTACCAACATGATCGATAACATCATCGTCTCAAAGAGCTTTACAGCGGATCAGCCAGCAGATTTCACCGGTGGTATCGTAGATATTAACACTAAAGACTTTCCCGAGCGGGAAACATTTACTGTGGGAGTAGGCATCGGTTATAATCCTGCCATGCATTTTAATTCGGATTATTTACGTGCACCAACCAGCAGTACTGACTTTCTTGGATTTGATGATGGTCAACGATCTATTCCTATTCGGGATGGCGAGCAAGTACCTCGAGTTACAGATGCCTTAGGCGATATCAATGGCCCGAGAGGTATGCGATACCGAGAGATTTTGAATGATTTCTCCAACCAAATGCAAGGAATTCGTCAGCAAAACACAATGAATAAATCCTTTAATATTTCCTACGGAAACCAAAAAGAATGGAAAAATAAGAAATGGGGGTATACTGCAGGTCTAACCTATAAAGAAGATATTCAATATTATGAAGACGCAGAATTCAACTTGTATGGGAAACCTGCAAACCCGGATTTAATTGAGCTTACCCCATTTGAACAGCAAATGGGCGACTTTGGAGTGAGGGATATATTAGTTGGAGGTTTGGCGGGCTTAGCTATGAAAACGAATTCATCAAAGATTCAGTTGAACGCCATGCATCTTCAAAATGGAGAGTCCAAAGCCGGTGATTTTATATTTGAAAACTCAACTGTAGGAGCAAACTTTTTGGCTCAACAGTACAATGTGGAATATAGTCAGCGGTCCTTATCGAATGTGATTCTCCAGGGAAAGCACTTACTGAGTGGCGAGAAACTGAATATGGAATGGAAAATAGCCGGAACACATTCTGAAATCATAGATCCTGATATCCGGTTCACTCGATTTCGCATTCCGGATAATAACGTAGGAACTGAAGTAGGACTTCCAGAGCGAATTTGGAGAACACTTGAAGAAGACAATTTAGCTGGAAGAGTTGATATAGAAAGGAAGTTTGTCCTTTTATCAAAACCTTCAAAATTAAAGACAGGAGCGATGTACACGTATAAACAGCGTTCTTTTAAAATTGAAAACTTCCAGTTTTTGGGTGGAAACACCCAATTTGAAGGCGATCCGGATGAATTATTTGATCCTGAAAACTTATTTGGGCCGGAAAATCCAAATGGAGTTCGATATGATGCGCTGTTTATACCCAGCAACCCCAATCAGTTCAATTCCTCTGTATTTCATTTCAGCGCTTATGTGATGAATGATTTTCAATTGATGTCAAACCTGAAAGGAAAT
>JAWLFI010000241.1:0-3370 GCA_041685645.1 Saprospiraceae bacterium
CGGTGCGCCCTCCGGGCACCTCACGCTTGCGGCCTTCGACCGACGAAGCTGCATAGCAGCGTAGGCGGTCCGGCCGCTTTCCCTTGAAGGATGAATTGAGTTTTTTTTCTGTTCGTTGCGCCAGCTTCCGCAGGTGAAGGGGGGATTATGTAAAAGTCCGAGAAAATCCGGCCTGAACTGCCGTCTGACCAGCGCAAAGAAAGAGAGTAGTTTCGAAGTGATATCAAAAGAATAGAGAAATCGAAGACAATGAGAAGGGCGCATTCAGTCTCAGGGACTTTCATTCTTCTGTTGAAGGATAGAGATTTGCTCCTCCTTGCTCAATTTATACAGAAGAGAGTTGCCAGAATGTGGATGTGTAAATTAGAATCATTGAATAAGCCAGAGTGGTGAAAAAGAGTTCATCAATTGATGTGTACATAGCGACGGGGATGTAAATCGAAGCCCCATTAGAAGGAACTGTAGGCGGGAAATTCGCTCGAAAGGGTCTGCTGTGGGAGCAGGGCAGTAACAACTCACTCTACCCGGAAGATTTTTCCCTCTGAGAGCTTCACAGACTAAAGGATCAAAACGATAGCGGAGCCTAATGAATCCATGCCCAGTAAGTAAAAAGAAATGGTTATAATGCCTTTTCTATTCCTCATATCAAGAAGTCCATCAGGCTGCAATCCTGGCTTTAAAATTGAGGCAATTTTTCTAATTTTCGGCCTTTTTTCACCCTTTTTACAAATCTCAGAAAATCCGCACCTCTGTAAAATACTGAATAACAATCAATTACAAAAATAGCCGTTGATAACGGTTATAAACGTTTATAACCGTTATAGACGTTTATAACGGTTAAATATGTTTATATCAATCAATTCTCTGGAACTATGGTCAATGAGAATCACAGCTTTCTACTTCATACTTCTACTTGTGTTTATGCTGCAACTATTTTGCTGATCTTTCTGAGAGGCCCGGAAGTTAAGCTGTTAAATGGATTGAAAGTAATGCAAGGGTTTGAGATAATGCTGTCTCATGTAGTGAATGTATTGACCTTCTCCTGGATAGCCGGGCCAAATGATGCCGTAATTATAAAAGTCAACGGTCAGACTTGGGGATAGGAGTTCTACGAGTTTGAGCCATTGACTGTTATGGTGGCTGCTTGCATTGGGAGAGAGAACGATCCATGTGCAATCCTCCCTTGCCATAGTTGTCAAGTTATGCATTTCGCTTTTCGATAGATCCTTTAATCGGTCTTCGTAGATGACAATGAGGTCTAAAGGATGAGCTTTTGAGCGTTGAGAAACTGCGGAAAGGGAAGGAAAAAAATTGACACTTTCACTGGCTTGATTAATAATCCTATGACTATAATTTCTCACCTCTTCATCTGGGTGAATGACTGATAAGAATCTCACCCCTGCTTTTTTTATATAAAGGCTTAAAAATCCGTAGTCGCTGCCGTATTCTAATGCCCGATGAGTTTGAGCGTATACAATATGCCTGAAAACCACATTGTGAATATTTTCTGAAAGCTTTTTTCTTTTGATTTTGCGCTGTAATTTCAGACTGTCTTGATCGAACTGAGCAGGTGGTTTCAATAAGGACTGCTTGTAGCGGTGCAGTGCAATAAAATCGTAATAGGTTCTGTTTGAGTCCAGAACAAAGTTGATGTATTCATATAAGAAAGGGGAATGCACTGAATATAGAGTTTGGGCTCTCCACCAGTGAGTCAATCTCGATGTGATAGGATATAATATAGCCATACGCCTTGCCTCAAAATTAACAAACCCAGTTCATGAAACCATTTCTTGCCATATTTTTATTTTTACTCATAGGTTCTGCTGGCACCTCTACTAGCCTTAAAGCGCAAAAATATAACTGGACTTTGGGACTGAGAATGGGTACCGAAATAGGCATGACCACAGTGGTTAGGGTAGCGAAGAAGTCATCGCTGGAAGGCACGGTTCAATACTCAAATCTTTATCACGCCACCCGGGTGGGTGTCAATTATCGGGAGCATCTCGGATTTTTAGGTCGCCGATTTAATTTGTATATTGGTGGAGGTCCGGGGGTAAGTTGGTATCATTCCCAAGACGTAAATGTACAGGATGTGACCAAACCTCATATGAATGGAATTTTTGGTTTAGAGGGCGTCATTGGCAAATTACATGTTTCATGGGATTTTAAACCCGTGTATTCTTTCGGTGGTCCTCGAGTTTTTTATAGTGAAACAGCCTTATCTTTACGATATGTAATAGTTAAAAAGAAATGGAGACCCTTCAAAAAACGCAAAAAGAAAGAACCCTTCTGGAAAAGAATGTTCTAATCTTATTCTTCATTTGCTGCGCGGCCATTCTGCCTGCGCAGACTGAGTCGTATGAATTCACGAGAGAATACGTAGAGGCCTGGAAACAAGGAGGTGGAGGAGTGGCTAGCGCTGTAACTGATGTAAATTTGGATGGACTGGAGGATGTAGTTCGCTTCAATCAAGCCAAAGAACTGCAGATTTTTTTACAGTTACCCGATGGCAGCTTTCAAATGCACCAATCTTTCGATGCTCTGAATTTTACTCAGTGGAACATTTTGGGCTTTCCAATGAATGATGATCGCTGGTTGGACTGGGTAAGCTCGGGCAATCGGTCGGGGATTAACTACTGGACTTCAGATTCCACGGGAGGCTATGAGTACTTATTGGATTTCCGATATAGGTTCCTGGCTCAGGGTGCCAGTGCATTAGATATCACTGGAAATGATAGTTTAGATCTATTTTTCTGTAGTGATTACAGTGAAAATTATACTTTGTCCTCATCGGGACAATTACCCTTCGATAGTCTAAGTATCATTCCTCAGAGTCACCCTGACCCCGATTTTCGCGCTGGCAATTACGCCAGTGTTTGGGAAGATATCAATGGGGACGGGCAAGCCGATCTTTATCTTTCTAAATGCTTTTCATTTGCCGTCCACCCTTCAGATCCTCGAAGAATCAATCAATTTTATTTATCCCAGAGTGATGGAAGCTATCTGGAGTCGGCAAACGATTGGAATGTTGCTGATTCTGCACAGTCCTGGGCCGCTTCTTTCGCCGATGTCGATAATGATGGTTTGATGGACTTGTTGGTAATTAACCACGATGCGCCCGCAGCCTTGTATATGAATAAACGCGACCATTTTGAACGTTCCCAGGCATTTGAGGACCTAGGCCTTCAGTTTCAAAGCATTCAGGTGATTGCGCAAGATTTTGACTGCGATGGATATGTTGATTTTTTGGTTACAGGAGAAAAGGCAACGATTCTCATGAACCAAAAGGGTAGTGGCTTTGTAGAGCGACCTGAACTATTGGGTCGATATACAACCTCTATCAGTTCAGCTCAGACCGGAGATTTTAATC
>JAWLFI010000242.1:0-3327 GCA_041685645.1 Saprospiraceae bacterium
AAAAATGCTTGCATTTTTGGCTGAATACTCCCTCCTCCGCGATCTCCTGCCGCTGATGATATAACTTGTAGTAAGCTCTCATCAAAATCCCTCAATTTGTTGAAGCTGTATTTCGTGACGCGATGTAAAGAAAAATTTGGATTTTCCATCAGATCACATCCATCCCAACAATGTAGCGACCCCAAGAAAAAACAACAGAAGGCTACTAAACAGCTGGGAATAAAAGACAAAATATTGATTGAGAAAGGTACCGAAGCGCAGTCCGATCGCCGAAAACACAACGGAACTCATAGCAATGACTGTTGCGACAAGCCAGGGAGATTCATCGGAAAAACCGAGACTCAGCCCCACCATCATATTGTCTAAGGACAATCCGAAAGCCAGACCCAAAAGTCCCCACCAGGTAGAAGTGCGCTGCGCCCATTCTTCCCGATCGGCTGGTTGCGAAATAAAGGTGCCATAAAAAACATAAATAGCTAGGCCAATCAATAACCCTCCCCCAATAGCAGATGCATACGCCTCGACAAATTGTGCGAAGTACTGCCCCAAATAAGCGCCAAATAGGGGAATAAAAAACTCAAATCCTCCAAATACAATAAGAATTCGTGCAACGCGCTTCCATTGTCCCATCGTTCCAAGTGCCAGGGCAACAGAGAAATTATTAGATGCAATGACTATTCCCAATATGACTAGATCCCAATGTGACATATTCGAAGATACTCAAGTTTAAAGAAAAAAAAGGAGTCAAATAGGCGAAGGGAAAAGGAAAAATCGCTAATTTTATCCTATGATTAGCAAGTTGCGAAATAGTGCTATAAGTAAAATCCTCTTTGGGTTCATGGGGGTTTATTTGCTAAATATTTGCGCTGCTCCACCCCCACTTCAATTAGACCGGGTGCAGAGCCAGGCGATAATTAATGAGCAAGAGAGCATCATTGAAATTCTAGTCGAAAAAGTATTGGGGTTTGAAGACGCTATAGAAGACTATAATAGCACAGAACGAGAAAACCAGTTAAAAAAGCCCAATCATAAATTAGAAAATTTTGTCCAAAAAGAAAACTTCACTCTTCCTCCCGTTACCTTTTTCAATATAACCCAGAAGCTTTTCTCATACAAAGCTCCCGCCGTCAGCAGCGGCTTTTTTCAACTTGAGCCACCACCACCCAAAAACTGAATTGTTTACTATTTTTTCGGTTTCTGATTTGCCAAAGCGGCAAACAGAAATGTATTTGTATTTCACAATAAACAATTCAGAAATGAACATCAAAACTATATTGGCCCTGCTGTTAGCAGTAGCCTATTCGACTTCAGCGCGTGCGCAAATTTCAAATGCAGAACAAGACAGCTTATATATATTCCAAATCGAGCAAAAAAAGTCCCCCACCAAAGTCCTCCACGCCGAACCCCTCTATATTGACCTGATTCGAGATTTAGGAGCTAGAAAGGGAGAAAAAGAATGGAATCTAGGCCTCGGCCTGAATGATCAATTGGAATTTGACTCCTATGAAGCATTGGTGGAATATGAGTGGGCCCCGGTGGATAGGTTGGGATTAGAAATAGAAGTACCTTTTACCTTTTATTCTCCAATAAAAGAGACTCACAGAGATTCCATCCCTTCGAATCGCATCAACAGCCTTAAACTCGCCGGACAATGGTCCTTTTTTGTCAATGACCGCATCTCCACATCTATGGCCGTGGGGTATATCAACGAGTTCGAATTATCCGATTTTCGCAATTTTGGCAAACCTCTCATTAGGGCAAATATTTACAACCCCTTCTTGATCGTTGCTAAACGATGGGGTACAAATTGGCATTCACTAATATATACCGGACCGATAGTTGAACAGGATTTCGAAACCAACCAGTTCCGTCGAACTTATGAAGTGAATACTAATTTTCATTACATGATTTCCGGAACGAGAAACTTCATCGGTTTGGAGGTAAATAAAATTATCGACCAGGGACAATGGACAGCCACATTGCGACCTCAAATGCGAATTGGCATCGCCGATAATTTACTCGTCGGTATTGTTGCAGGTATTCCGATCAATAGAGAAAGAGAAAGACTGAGTTCCTTTGTGCGTTTGATCTGGGAACCCGGACATAAATACTAAACATCGGGTGGCCTCTATGTGCAAACCACTTCTTCGCGCTCAGGAAAAGGAGTGCTGACAAGGAAACTGATTTTTTTACCAGATCACTATGGCCACATCTCCCCTAACTTGTAGTCCCATGCTCTGGGATAAATCGGCGCCTTTCCACCGCGATGATAAGGAGTGAATTCACCAAAGTATATCTTACCCTCAATATTGTACAAATCTATGCGCATGTAGTCAAAGTCCCGGGAAAGCTGCCGGGCAATGGCAATCATTTGATCAAAGTTCTTTGGAGGATGAAAAGCTTGACCCGATTTCGGTCTTAAATTCCAGGTATATGGTACTGGCTTCAGATCACTATCGTAGATATCCTGGCCGTGGTTCTGAAAGCGATCTCTGTCCACCTGAAGTAAAAACTGAAACTCATCATTGGAATTGTGAAAACAATGAAATTTATAATCTTCCGGAATAGCCCCCGAAGGCAGTAATAACAGTTCTTCCGCAATGATCACGGCAAAGGGATCCCGCTTATTTTGCGAATTTTTTATTCTTCTTATATCCCGATTAAAGGTCCTGCATAGCTCTACAGGATCTATGCTTGATTTGTCGTAAATAATACGGTTGAGTCCGGCTGCAAAACTGGACTTGAGTACCAATTGCTCGGGCCAACTCTCAATATCTTCCAGACTTAGGGTCCTGTACACCCCGTATCTCCGAGGAATGTGAACCTCCATATCGGTTTTTTGCTGCAGATAATAAGGCGCAGTAAATTTACACCCATAAAGTCGATAGTAGGGATCCTCCGCGCAGTGTACCCGATAATGCAATTTTTCGCTGAATGTTCGGGGGTCTTTGAGATGAGGCCAATAGTGATGAATCAGAAAGAATTTCAGGCGGTGGGCAAAAGAGGGTAACCAACGGGCTACAAATTTTCCCGCCAAAGTTAATGTTTTTCTATAGTCGATCATATGGACCTGATTAAAACTAAAACTACATGAGATGCCCATTATATTAAATTTTCTTAGAAATAATCCCCCCTCTGACAAAAAAATCGCAAAACTTTGCCAAATCAATTTTGTATCTGATTCGTTATATTAGCGAAAACTAAAAATATAAGATGATGAAAGAAGTTTATATCGTAAGTGCCGTTCGCACGCCAATCGGAAGTTTTGGAGGAGTTCTAAAAACGCTCAGCGCCACACAGCTCGGAAGTTTTGCCATCGAAGGAGCT
>JAWLFI010000057.1:0-13742 GCA_041685645.1 Saprospiraceae bacterium
GCAGACTGAGATTCCCGATATATTTTTGCGCCCAGATCTGAATCCTTCAATTGTTTTAAAGACACAGGACCTGTAAAAGTGTAGTCCATATCTCCTTGTATTTGGTGAGCTCCTTCTATGGTCCAGGGCTCATTGCCCAATTCCATTGTGAATGGCTCTAATACAACTGCTCCATCCTCAATGGCAAACCAATTGATGGTGCGGTTGAAGGTCATATTTTTCTCTAAGTCGGTCCCTGCCAGGCGATCCACTTTTTCTAATAAGTTATAGTTCGAGAACTGTCCTTTGATAGTCTCCAATAAGCCCTGAGCGGAAAGGCTGGACAGAACGGGGTTGAGCATACCATCCAACTCTCCATCGAGCGAGAGACGGGTATTGAAAATGCCAAAAATATATTCCATTACAGGGGCTAAATTTTTCACTAACTCAACGGACTCGAACACTTTCTGAAATTGAGAATTCTTTGTAGCGACATCAAAATGATAATTGATATTTTCTTGCTCCGGTGTGTTGACCTTTCCCTCTACACTCAGATCCCCACCGAAGGCGGACATGCGTGTGGGTTTGATATCCATGATTTGGTCTAATAAGGTGAGCTGCCCGCGAACTTGTTGAAACTGAATTTTTGCATAGTCCACTTTCCCTAAGGTGTAATCCAGTGTGAGTGCAATGTCAGGAGGAAAATAAAAAGGCGCTTCCTCTTCACCTCCTGAACTCGATTCAGTATCTTCTTCACTCATATAGGCCCAGAGGTCAAAGGCATCCGCATCGCAATCTAAATTCATGGTTAAATCGGAAACGCTATTTAAATAATCTGATATATCTTTTGCCGTTCCGCTACAGGTAATTTTACTGTTTTCATAAATACAGTCAAATGCTCGGATATCCATGCGGTCATTAAATAGACTCCCCTCAGCTTGAATTTGGGTGATATCATACACATCATAACGCAATTCATCGATATTCACATCGAGTTCAAACTTAAAAGGACTCAAATCGATCGGATTGTCAGTGGTGTTCTCTTTTTCTGCTTCCTGAGCATCATATCCCAATAATTGATCTACATCGAGGTACTTGGCCTTGAGTTGCAAGTCTCCTTCCAGGGTCTTTTTTTGTCCCAATAAATAAGAGAGTGGCTGTGTATTCACATCCAAATAACTCATAATGCTATTTCCGTAAGAAATGCCTTCTACATTGGCTTTGAGCACATCCCGTAGCATATCAGCCTGAATTCGGTCCGTTCTTAAGGTGGGACTGCCTTCAGATGCATAGCTTATGTTTTGACCAACAAATTCAGCCTCGATATTGACCTCATCCCATAGTTCCCGATAAATTTGATCTAAAGTGAAAGTGTAATCTGCATTGAGATCGATATCTCCAGTGATGGAAGTACCCTCCTCCAGTGGGAAGCTGCTTTTTAAATCTCCTGCGGTTCCTTTGATGCGTGTGCGACCGGAATTGGTTTTTTGATCATTGCCCGGCCAAATTTCCATTTGGTGTTGGATCGTTGCGGATGTTCCCGCTTTAGCAGTTAAATTGTCGACCATTAGTTGTAGTGATTCCATTGTTCCCTGGCTTTTATTGAGCTTCATTTCGAGTTGAATATCGCGAAATGATTCAGGAACGCCCTCGTACTTTAGACTGCCATCCACTATGTTGAGTTGACTGCTAAAGGAGGGATAATTTTCTTTTTCGACATTCAGTAAACCACTCATCTCTAAATCAAAATCCATCTGCCCGCTAGTGCTTAAACCTTCGTAGTGATGATCGTAGGCTCCGGGAATGATGGAAATAAGAGACTTAATATCCCGGCTGGGAAATGACGCCTGTAACTCTAAATTCTGCCCGTCATCACTAGAAAGCACAGAACCATCGAGAAGGAGACTTAGATCATTAAAGGTATATTCGTTTTGATCGATGGTGAGATTTCCGGACTTTGAGTCATACTGAATGTCTCCATGAGATTGAAGTTGTATGTCACTTGCCCAGGAAACGTCTTGTTGATTGAGATTGATTTTCGAATTTGAAATCGACATACCAATGGCCCAGATTTCTTCAATATAATTGATTGTCCAGTTGGCATCGAATTCCTCAATGCTGAACTTCAAATTGCTCTTTAGGTCATTATAATGAACTTCGGCCTGACTCCAGCTCAATCGATCAATAGAAAAGGATAAACTCTCTTCATCCGGTTCCAAATCGGTAGAGTCCGAAGTTTCCTCAGCGAGCAGAAAATCATAATTGCATTGGGCGGCCGTATCGCAGTTGAGGTATAATTTCGGTGACTCTATATCTATGCTTCCGATTTGATACGGTGGGGATATGATGCTCCAAAGCTTCACTCCAACACTGAGGTCCTCAATTCTGGCTAAAGCTAAACTATCCGCAGTATTTCCTTTTTCGAACAATTGCACATCGTGGAGTATGAAGCTAATATGCGGCCAATTTTTCCATAGGCTTAAGTGACTGGACTCGTAGTCGAGATGCACGGGCATTGATTTGTTGGCGTAGTCAATTACTGTATTTACGATATTGTCCTTCTGCCAAAAAAGAATGGCTATAAAAAGCACTATTAGACCAAGAAGGCCGATGGCTATTCTTTTGAGTATTTTCATCATCATATTATTTACAAGGTAAATTAAATTTCACGAGCTTAAAACGAAACAATTCCAGTATTCGATATAATATACTGATTCTTCGACAGATGGTAAAGAATATCGGCAATTAGATTCATTCTTTTATATTTGGAACTAAATTGCAGCGGCAAGTGAGTTATCAACTAACAATATACAAATTGGGATTCGAGGGTGCGGGAGCTGCATTGATCGAAGAAGGTGAGATGACCTTAGTTCCCGGTTCTATTATTGGACTCACGGGAAAAAGTGGTTCGGGAAAGTCTACTCTGCTTGCAGCTATAGCCGGCCTGGAGGATCAAGCAGTTTGTTTTTCTCATCAATGGAGCCGGCCAGTAAACGGTATCTCCGTAATGCCCCAACAGCCGACTTATACTCTGGATCCGATTAAAACTACAGGACAATCGCTTCGAGATGTTTACAAGACTCATAAGAAGAGGACACCAAGTTTTTCAGAAATTCTGCAATGGAGTTCTCTCCTGGGGAGAGAAGAAATTTTTGATCGCTATCCCCATGAGTGCTCAGGAGGGGAAATTCAACGCATTGTTTTGGCCATGAGTATATGTAAATCGCCACAACTACTTCTGATGGATGAGCCCACGGCTGGTTTAGATCGATTGACAGCGCTTGAGGTTATCACTGATTTGAAGCAATGGATTCGCGCTTCAGGCGTGGCATGTATTATCGCAAGCCACGAACAAGACCTTTTATCGGATCATTGTGATGAGGTCTATGGAATTGAAGATCGCCGATTATTAAAGTTGAATGATGTGGACATTCCTAAAGTGAATGCATACATAGAGCAAGAATCCATTGATGAGTCCACGGTATTGTACTCAATTACTAATGGAGTTTTTCGACATCGAAAGCGAAATCTCAATTTTCAGCTTGAATTGAGCATGAAAGTAAAGTCCGGGAATATCCTGGGAATTAGCGGCAGGTCTGGATCGGGGAAGAGTACTTTAGGGCAACTCATAGCGGGTCGCATGAACTGGACCCAGGGTAGGGAGTATCGAATGGAAAACCGTAATTTTCAATATCTTGGACAAGACCCCATTATGAATTTCCATCCCTTTCTTCCCATTCGACAACAATTAGAACCTGTTTTTGATCGATGGTCACAGCTTTGGAAGGCGCATTCGTCTTTCGAAGAGACCGTTCAATTTCTAAATCTTAAGTTGGAATGGCTGTCTCACTCGATGAGCGAATTGTCGGGTGGGCAGCGCCAGCGCATTTTGATCGCTCGTGCTTTGCTCAGCAAACCGGATGTAATAATTCTCGACGAATCCTTCAGTGGATTGGATATGGAGCTAAAAACAAAAATATGTCGGTGGTTAGTCGATCTTTCCCGTGAATGGGGTTTTAGCATCATTCTCATAACACACGATATTCGCATGTTGATGGCCTTTTGTCACCGATGGATTATACTTGATCGGGGAAAAGTAGTAGAAAAACTGTCTCATTTTGCAATAAATGATAAAAAATCACTGCATTCTGTAACAAAATTACTTTTAAATGCGTATAATTACTGAAGATTATGATTATGATGAAATCTAAAATTAAAGAGAGGGTCGTTTTTACAACTATTGTTCTGCTTAGTATGTGCTCTATAATGGCACTTGCCGTATTTTCATCTGATCCCGATCTGCTCAGTTCTGCTGCCGGCAAGGGATCCGAAAATTGGACGCTTCCTGACATTCAGTTTGTTAAGCAATCCATTGATCGGTTGTTGGATATTTTTCGACAGTTCTAAGATGATTACTGTCTTTACTGTCAATCCTCCGACATGCCCTAGTTCGCTTTTTATCAATACTTCTTTTCGCTTGTAGCCCCTTTTTCCCTATGAATGCTAGGGGGAAGCTATTCGTTTGTGATCGTTTTTATTCCTTGATTTTGAAGGAATTGATTTGGTATCCATTGAGCCAGTCTTTAGCTTTTAGTTTTCTTTTACCCTCTACTTTTAGCGTTTCAATCTCTATTTTTCCATCCAGACAGTGAATCATCAGTTGACCGTCGATTACCTCTATAGTGCCCGGGGCTAGATTGGACTCTTTATAGTATGGAGTGACTTCGTAAAGTTTCACGATTTTATCATCAATTTTCGTCCAGGCAGCAGGGTAGGGGTTCATTCCTCTGATGAAATCATAAGTCTTTTGAGTACTTTGATTGAAGTTGATTCGGGCATCCTCAAAAAATATTTTTGGGGCTTTAGGAGCATCGACATTCATGTTTTGTGATTGGAAAGTCGCTGTCTCCCGATATATGCTATCTACAGTGGACAACAATAAGTCAGCGCCCTTTTGACTCATGCGAATAGCGAGAGACCCCATAGTGTCATCTTTGAGAATCGGCATTTCTACCTGTTCGATGATGTCTCCTGTATCTATTTCGTGTTTGAGTCGAAAGGTCGTCAAACCCGTGGTTTCCTCTCCATTGATAATGGCCCAGTGAATGGGAGCAGCACCTCTGTATTTGGGTAATAATGAAGCGTGCAAATTGACTGTTCCTAAGGGCGGCATGTCCCAAACCACTTTCGGTAACATTCGGAAAGCTAATACCACTTGTAAATCTGCGGAAAAGGCTTTTAATTCTTCAATGAATGCGGGTGCCTTTAGATTCTTTGGCTGCAGGACGGGGATACCGGCACCTACAGCGTACTTTTTGACCGCGCTTTCCAGAAGTTGTCTTTGACCTCGTCCTCCTCTTTTATCCGTGGCTGTTATTACGGCTACGATCTGAAAGCCCGATTCATGCAATCGCTCTAATGCAGGGACTGCAAATTGAGGTGTACCCATAAATATTATTCTAAACCCTTTCTTTTCTTTCATGTTTCCTATCTTTATTACACAAATAAAAGCAAAATCAAGATGAATGCTATTGAGTACATTAAAAACTTGCAGGAAAAGGTCGATCCTGCAGTAACGGAAGGATTGGAAACGCGGTTCCACTTTTTGCTCTCCGGAGAGGGTGGTGGCGACCTTACTGTTGTTGTCAATGACGGTGAGATCAATGTCATAGACGGACTAGAAGGAGATCCCAAATGCGTGGTGAAGACCAAGGCTTCGACTTTTGAAAAGTTGATTAAAAAAGAAATCAATCCCATGATGGCCGTAATGACCGGAAAGGTTAAGATCTCCAATCAATCTGAATTGTTAAAGTACGCTAAGGTATTCGGTCTGATGTAATGGTATATTATTGACTTTTCTCTGCATAAATCTGGACTAATTCGAGAAGCATTTGAGTGGAGTTCTCCATATCTTGCAGTGAAATCCATTCTTGTTTACCATGGATGGCTTGCTGACCTGTAAATAGGTTGGGACAAGGTAGCCCCATATACGAAAGTCGAGACCCATCAGTTCCTCCCCGGACACTGGCTTTTTTAGGATGCAGTCCAGCTCTTTTCATGGCTTCTATAGCGTAATCTACGACCTCTGGATGCTGATCGATGATATACTTCATGTTTCTGTACTGCTCCTTTCGATCCATGGCGATTTCTATTCCCTCAAATTGCTCTTTGACCTTAGAGGCTATTTTTTGAAAGTATTCAAATTTTTGATCCAGGCCCGCGGTTTCGAAGTCTCTAATAATAAACTGTATGGCGGCCTTCTCCACGGTGCCTTCCATAGAGACGGGATGAACAAAACCGGATTTGCCGGTTGTTGTCTCTGGAGACATGCCGTCCTGTGGCCAACTGTGAACGAAAGCCGCTGCTGCTTTCAAGGCGCTGACTAATTTCTGATAAGCATACCCGGGGTGTTCGACAATACCCGTAAATTTTACAGTAACTGAATCAGCAGAAAAGTTTTCGTCTTCAATAACTCCTTTTTCAGATCCGTCGAGGGTATAACCAACATCTGCATTGAGTTTTTCCATGTCTAATCGATCCACACCACGGCCGATTTCTTCATCGCAAGTAAATAGAATGCGAATATCCCCGTGTTCTATTTCTGGATGTGCCTGCAAGTACTCCGTGAGTGCCATAATAATGGCAATACCCGATTTGTCGTCAGCACCCAGTAGTGTGGTGCCTGAAGCTGTTATTATATCTTCCCCTGTTTTATGCTCTAAATTGGGGTGATTCTCAGGGGTGAGCACCTGCGAGGGGTCATCGGGAAGCACGATGTCACTACCGTCGTAATTTTTATGGAGAATGGGCTGTACCTTATCTCCCGGGGAATCTGGGCTGGTATCCATATGGCTGCAAAAACAAATGGTCGGCACCTCGTGGGAGACATTGGAGGGAATAGTAGCATATATGACTCCGTGTTCGTCCATTTCGGCATCTTCTATACCCAGATCCAATAGCTCACGGAGCAGGTGACGGCCCAGGTCTTTTTGGATTTCGGTACTGGGGTATTTTTCTTCAGGAGCTTCGGGGTCGGCTTGAGTGTGAATTTTTACGTAATCGAAAAATCGATCTTTGATGTTAAATTCAGGCATAGTTTGTCATTGTTTTGATAAGGACAAGATAGGGAATTTGTGGGATAAAATCAATACTTTCCGTTAGCGCTGCGCAGTAGTGCCATCGCTGCCAAGGGTTTATGGTTTTTTAATATCTCTGGGTATCCGGTCTATGATACTTCCCCAACTGGATCGCGGCTGGAAGGATGGGCGCATGGCAGCGATGAGCAGACCGACCCGCCGGAGGCGGGGAAGGGCCGAATGAACAATGAGCTACGAAGCATAGCGACCCGAGGTCTGAGCGACTGCGAAGGCCGAAGGGAACGGCCAAATAATAAAAGAAATAAAAAAAGGCCACCTCTTTGGAGATGACCTTTGATTTGCTCTTGTATTACAATTACTTGGCTACTTTGAGCGTGACATTTAAATCAAACTCATCATAGATGGTCTTGTCGCCTAAATTGTCGAAAAATGAACCGGATCCATACCGAACATTGTACTTCGAACGATCTACCTTGAATTCCGCATTAGCAATCATCAAACTGCCTTCCTCCGTCATCATGGCATCAAAGCTCACGGGATGGGTGTCTTCTTTAATGGTCATATCTCCCTTGATTCTATATTTGCCATCTTCTCCAACTGGAAATGCATTAGTAATCGTGAATTTTGCCGTTGGGTAATTCTCAACGCCAAAAAAGTCAGGTGATTTGAGATGTCCTTCGAGCTTGTTCTTATTTTCGCCGGATAAATCAAGAACGGTAATGGATGGCATGTCAACGATAAAGTTTCCACTAACGATGAGATTATCCTTGAATTCCAGTTGACCACTTTTCAAGTTAACTTCACCATTGTGCTGTCCGGTGACTTTGTAGGCCTGCCATTCGACTTTACTATCCTCTAAAGAAGCAGTGTAAATCCCGTCTTCAATAGTGTTTGGCGCATTGAGAACGGCTGTATTTTGAGTGTTAAATCCCAGGAAAAGGGAAGCGATAAGAGAAATAAGAATTGTCATAGTAGAATTGTTTGGTTAAAAATGCAGCAATTAAATGTATATACAACTAAATGGTTCAAAAGAGTTCCTGGAAAGTGATATAAATGTGCAAAATATATTACAGATCGCGGGAACAGTGGGGCCCCCTCAGCTTATCCAGCAGGTTGTTGAGTTGAGCTTCTTCTTCAGTCGTGAGGTAGTTAATGCTCTGATCCATTAGCGCTTCAGTATCTTTTGCTGCCTGTCGTGCTACTTTGAGTCCCAAATCTGTCAGATAGATATCTACTTTTCTTCGATCAATCTCATTGGGCGTGCGAGCGACGTATCCTTTTTTTTCCAATTTGTCAACCAATCGGGAGGTATTGGAATTCCTGTCAATCATTCGAGAGGTCAACATTTTGAGAGAGGCGGGTTGGCCTTTTCTTCCTTTGAGGATGCGCAGGATATTGTATTGCTGCCAGGAAATGCCATATGTCTTGAACACCTGATTTTGCAGACTATTGAACCAGGAGGAAGTGAACAGGATGTTGATCAGGGCTTTTAACCTTGGACTGGGGAATTCTCGTTGATTAATTTCCTTTTCTAACTCCATACATTATTAACTATGTTATTAATAATGTAATTGCCACTGCTTTTGTTGTTTGTTTTGCAAATAAAAAGGCAATTTCATTTGAACTCCCTTCATGCTTTCGTACTCTTTTTTGATTTGGTACTGCGGGAAGGTTTCTGCGAGGAATGCCTCTGCTTGCTTTTGCAATTTTGGCGTACTCCCACCATTTTCGCCAAAATTCTCTAAAAGTTTTTCCAGCGGGTTCTTTGTTTTTGGATATTCCCGGATTTTATAATCAGACACTTCAGCTATTTCCACCACTTTGTTGAGGGCATCCTGCAAATTGCCAATTTCGTCCACGAGTCGGATTTCTGAAGCCTTTTGTCCAGACCAAACGCGACCTTGTGCGACATTGTGAACTTCTTCAACGGTCATGCCTCTGGCTTGAGCCACATGCCTCAAGAATTGTTGGTAAATAGAATCAACAGAGGATTGAAAAAAGTTGCTTTCCTTTTCAGTTAATTCGTTGACAATATTGAAAGAGGTGGCGAAAGGGCCGGTGGTCACTGTGTCAAAGCTCAGGCCAATTTTATCCTGCAAGAGTTCTTGTGCTTGTGGAATAACAGAAAAAACGCCGATCGAGCCGGTTAGTGTATTGGGTGCTGCAAAAATCACATCAGCGGGTGCAGCGATATAATATCCGCCAGAAGCCGCCAGGTCACCCATGGAGGAAACGACGGGAATGCCTTTATCGCGAATGAGTTGGATTTCACGGGCGATTTTATCTGAAGCCAGGGCGCTACCTCCTCCAGAGTTTACGCGAACCACAACCGCCGCGAGATTATCCTTTTCTCTTAATTCTCGCAATAATTTGACATAGCGTTGACTACTAATGGTTGCCGGATCTTCACCTTCTACCACGATACCTCCCTCAAAATATACAATAGCGACTTCCTTCTCTCCACTGATATTAGCGATATCTTTTTTATGTTTGACATAGTACTTATTCATCGCTACGATATTGACCTCCTTTGTAGTATCGCCGTGAACGCGCTGCCGGACAGCATCAATAAACTGATCTTCATAAACGATTCGGTCTACTAAACCGTATTGAAGCGCATCTTCGGTGAATTGAACTTCAAACTCATCCGCCAGTGCTTCCAATGCTTCCGGCGTCGTATTTCGGCTCCTTGCAATATCGCTGAGAAAGGTATTGTACAGGTCCCTGATGTACTCTTTGGTCTGCTCTCTATTGGCATCACTCATATCCTTTCGTCGGATCGGTTCTGTTGCGCTCTTGAAATCTCCGGCATAAAAAACTTGTGCTTCGATTCCGATTTTATCCAACATGCCTTTAATGAAAGGAATCATGACGCCAAATCCGCGAAAGTCCACGGTGCCTGTGGGGTGAATATAAATACTGTCTGCTACCGAGGCGAGGTAATAACTTCTCTGGTCGTAGTAATCCGCATTGGCAAATACGAATTTGTCCGTTGTTTTAAAGTCCTCTATAGCTTTTCGCAAGTCATAGGCAGAGGCATCGGCCAGAGTATTTCCGCTGAGGTTGATATATAATCCTTGAATTTTGTCATCTGTTTTGGCATATTCAATGAGTCGAATCATATCTTGAAGACCCACGATATTTTTTTGATCTAATGAGAAGGCGAATGGCGAAATTGGAGCATTGTTAGTCTTTTCGGGGACCAACTGATCCAATTTGAGCTCGATGACTCCACTTTCCGGAATGCTCACTTGTTCCTCTTCAGAGGATAGGAAGGAAACGAATCCAGCTATACTGATAAAACCAATGACGCTCAAGATGATAATAGCTACTACCATTCCTAAACAAGATGCCAGGGTGTATTTTAAAAAATCTTTCATTTTGTCGAATTTGTATAATACAATAGTACGATTTTATGGGGAATTAAGTATCATTTGATATATGAGCGGCTGTGATTATCGGACAAACGGATTAAATTATTTGATAAGTTATACAGAGAGGTCAATTTCGTGAATCCCGGGAGCATAATCCTGAAAAATACGGTTTTTGACTTGCTTGTAATGTGTGGCATTCTGTTCGAAGTTCAAATCGGAAATGTTGAGAATGAGAATGGGGAAGGGGGTATTGTTGTCGAAAAAATTAAAATATGCTTCTTCTATGCCTTTCAAATAGTCTATCGTTATATCTTTTTCTATTTTCCGATTTCGTTTTGTAATTTGTTGATACAGCTGATGGACCGGGCGATGCAGATATACGAGGAGATCCGGCTGCGGAAATAAATCATCGAGGATACCAAAAAAGCGGAGAAATAATTTGTATTCGTCTTTTTGTAAATTATTTTTCGCAAACAGGGCCGTTTTTTGGAAAAAATAGTCCGAGAGTTTGAAATCATAGAACAAATCTCCCTGTGAGAGTTGCTCTTGTAGTTGTTTATAGCGCTCTGTCATAAAAAAGAGCTCTACTGGAAAAGCATAGCGCTCGGGATGTTGGTAAAATAGTGGGAGAAAGGGGTTGTCTGTAAATTGTTCTAAAATCAGACTGCAATTGAAGTCCTGCTTCAGCATCTTGCAGAGGGTAGTTTTCCCCGTTCCAATATTGCCTTCAATGCAGATGTAATTTCTTTCTTCCGGGCGAGACATGGTCAATTGGATTTTTTGTACTTGTCAACTCTCAGGGAATCCTGGCATTTTTCAAGTAGAGTGCTAATTTTTTGATGCAATACGGGATGCATATACTCTGGAACAATTTCTGCAATGGGCTGCAAAACAAATCGGCGCAGATGCGCTCTGGGGTGGGGGAGTATCAGTTCATCAGTAGAAATAATACTATCTCCGTGAAAAACGCAATCGATATCCAGCTCTCTGGGGCCCCAGACCTCAGTTTTTGGTCGAGCGATTTGGCGCTCGATCCGGGAGCAACTGCGGTAGAGCTGAAAAGGCGACAATGAAGTATGTCCTAAAACGGCCAGATTCAGAAAGTCGTCTTGTTTTATCCCGCCCCAGGGAGCAGTTTCATAGAGACTGGATTTTTTTTCTATAGGGCCGATCTCTCGTTGAATAAGTTTCAGTGCCCCATCGATAAACGCCTGCCTTTCGCCACAATTACTGCCCAAATGGAGAATAAATACCCGCTGGCTCATAATTACCAATTAAATAATTTCCATTTAGGAAGCGTCTACTCCAAATCTTCGGCCGATGGCTTTCATATATTTATTCATCTCTTCACGCACATCCTTCACAAGGAAAAGCAGTCCAATCATATTGGGGAAGACCATGGCGAGAATCATAGCGTCGGAGAACTTAATCACAGCGCCCAGGGATGCCGCTGCACCGATCACAATAAACAGGAGAAACAGAACTTTATAGGTCAAGTCAGCCTTGCGTCCTTTGCCAAATAAATATTTCCATGCCTGCAATCCGTAATAAGACCAGGAGAGCATCGAAGAAAAGGCAAAGAGAACTACAGCTATGGTAAGCACCACGGAAAAGCCGGGAATAACATCGTCGAAAGCAGCAGAAGTTAAATTTACTCCGCCTAATGCTTCTCCCGTTGCAGTAAGAATGACCTGATTATCTTCTTTTGCCAATTCCGTACCATATACAAAGGCACCATCCATATTAAAGAAAATAATAACCAGGGCGGTCAATGTACAAATGACTACAGTGTCAATGAAAGGTTCTAATAGAGCTACCACACCCTCTGAGGCAGCGTATTTTGTTTTCACCGCAGAGTGTGCAATGGATGCAGAACCTACACCGGCCTCATTGGAAAATGCAGCCCTTTGAAAACCAGTAACCAATACCCCGATAAAGCCACCTGTTATTGCTATAGGGTTGAATGCCTGATTGATAATCATTCCAAATGCTCTGGGAATCTCTGTGTAGTGTGCTCCAATTATGATGAGTGCCGCTAAAACGTATATCCCGGCCATAAAAGGAACGACCTTTTCCGTGACTTTTCCTATTCTCCGAATTCCTCCGATGATTACAATACCTACCAAAATAGCTAGAAAAATACCAAATACGAAGCCCGCATAACCACTTTCAATGTTGAATTGCTTGACAAATTGTGCTGCGCTTTGATTCGCCTGGAACATATTTCCTCCACCAAAAGAGGCTCCAATGCAAAGAATGGCAAATAGGACAGCTAAAAATTTACCCAACTTGGGTAGATTTCGTTTGATAAATCCTTTCGAAAGATAATACATGGGACCTCCATGCACGGTTCCATCGGCATCTACATCTCTGTATTTTACGCCCAGAGTGCATTCTACGAATTTAGATGACATTCCGATAAAACCCGCTAAGATCATCCAAAAGGTAGCGCCAGGTCCTCCGACGCCTATGGCGATAGCTACTCCCGCAATATTTCCCAATCCGACTGTGGCCGATATGGCTGCTGTTAGCGCTTGAAAATGGTTGACTTCCCCATCGCGGCTTTCATCTCTCACGGTATCGGGTAAATCTCCCTCTCTCGTAGGAATCTCATCTCCGGGGTGCAAATCTTCGGCGCCCTGTTTTTCGACAAAGTCAAACTTGCCCCTCACTACCTGAATGGCAAGCGGGACCTTAGTAATATTGACAAACCCAAAATAGATCGTAAAAAACGTAGCTCCACCTATGAGTATGATAAGAACCAAAGGGATACTCACGCCAGCCACGGAAAACGAAGTGAGAACGAAGGCCTCCCACCAGTCGGCAATAGGCTCTACCTTTTTATTGACTGCATCATCTAAATTAGAGAAAAAACCACTGTCCTGGGCCATAGATAAAAGGGGAAGGACCAACAAACTCAAGGTGAAGGCTATCTTTCTGCTCATAAAAACAATTTTTGAGTAATTCGACAGGGCGATGATACACAAAAAATATAACTTCGCGATATTTGTTCCTTGAAAATTCTACTCTTTTCCCTCAGCTGACTTGGGAAATACTTTTTTCTTCCTTTACAATTGTTCCCGATTGAGGAGAATGTGGTTGGGCTGAAATATATTAGAATGAATGCATGACTTTGAAATTAGTCAAATTGAACTACCTATTTTCTCTAAAAAAAATTGTACTATTGAATGCTATTTTGCCAGTAAAATTCTGAATCCATGAAAAAACAAGTAACAGACACGGTCTTGATGATCCGCCCCTCGGCCTTTGGTTATAATGTTGATACCGAAGA
>JAWLFI010000058.1:0-13707 GCA_041685645.1 Saprospiraceae bacterium
AACCTTCGAGCAAGTAGCGATTCAGGATGACCTGATCGATAATGCTCAATATTTAAAGGAGGGTGCGATGGTGGATATTCTTTTTCACGCAGAAAAGGAACTTCCACTAGCCGCCGAGTTGCCGCAACATATGATTTTTGAAATCACTTATACAGAACCCGGCGTGAAAGGAGACACGGCAACAAACACCTTGAAGCCAGCAACGATTGAAACAGGGGCAGAAGTAAAAGTCCCTTTATTTATTGGTAATGGGGAGAAAATCAAGATTGATACGCGAACCGGAGAGTATCTGGAACGCGCAAAATAATTCACAAAAATAGAAGTCATGGCAGACTACAAAGAAATTTCGAAACTGATCAAACTGATCTCGGATTCCAACCTTAGTGAATTCAAAATGAAGGATGGAGATTTAGAGGTATCCATCCGTACGGATAAACACGTGAGTGTGAAACAGCAGCAATTAATGGCCCAACAACCCATTTCTCAAGGGCCCCAAAGCGCTCCAGTTACCCCGGCTTCACCGCCTTCTTCACCGCCCATGAATCAGTCAGCTAGTCCATCTCAGGATGAAGGCAGTTCCGGCTCCTCTCAAGGTTCGCAGGAAGCGGAAGATGAGGAAAAGGACTTATTAGAGGTAAAATCACCCATCGTGGGAACTTTCTACAGATCTTCTTCACCAGACAAACCACCTTACGCCAAAGTAGGGGATGAAGTGGAGGTCGGCGATGTGGTGTGTATCGTTGAAGCTATGAAGTTATTCAATGAGATAGAGTCGGAAATAGCCGGTAAGGTGGTCAAGGTATTAGTGGAAGATGCCACGCCGGTAGAATACGATCAAGCTCTGTTTTTGGTAGATCCTAAGGGGTAATGAAAATTCCATAAAAGTCAAAGGACTATGTTTGAAAAGATATTAGTGGCGAACCGAGGGGAAATTGCCCTTCGCGTCATCCGAACTTGCAAGGAGATGGGAATAAAGACGGTTGCTGTTTATTCAAAGGCCGATAAGGAAAGCTTGCACGTAAGATTTGCAGATGAAGCGGTATGCATTGGACCACCGGCATCTGCGGACTCCTACTTGAATATTCCCAGAATTATGGCCGCTGTTGAAATCACGAATGCGGATGCCATTCATCCGGGGTATGGATTTTTATCAGAAAATGCAGATTTTGCTGAAGTGTGCAGTGAGTATGGCATCAAATTCATTGGTCCTAAACCCGAGCACATCCGAAAAATGGGTGATAAAATTACAGCGAAGGAAACCATGATCAAGGCAAATGTGCCTGTGGTGCCCGGCTCGGAAGGCCTGCTCAAGGATTTATCCAGTGGAAAAAAATTGGCTGCAGGAATTGGCTATCCCGTGATCCTCAAGGCTACCGCAGGTGGTGGTGGAAAAGGTATGCGCATTGTTCGCAAGGAGAGTGAATTTGAAGAACAATGGGACAGAGCCAGGAAAGAGGCTGCGTCATCCTTTGGCAATGATGGCATATACATCGAAAAATTTATTGAAGAGCCTCGACATATTGAGTTTCAAATTGTAGGCGATCAACACGGACAGGTCATTCACCTTTCTGAAAGGGACTGTTCTATTCAGCGAAGACACCAAAAATTGGTTGAGGAAGCGCCCTCTCCATTCATGACTCCCTCATTGAGAACAAAAATGGGCAAAGCAGCAATTAATGCTGCGAAGAGTATCAATTACGAAGGCGTGGGCACGGTCGAATTCTTGGTGGATAAGCACAAAAACTTCTATTTCATGGAGATGAATACCCGGATTCAGGTAGAGCATCCGGTAACAGAAGAAGTAATAGATCACGATTTGATTAAGGAACAGATTAAAGTGGCTGCAGGAGGCAAGGTGGGAAAGAAAAATTACCTCCCCAAAATGCATGCCATTGAATGCCGAATTAATGCGGAAGATGTATTTCACAACTTTCGGCCGTCTCCCGGACTGATTCAGTCATTTCACTCACCTAAAGGGCATGGGGTTCGAGTAGATACTCACGTTTATGCGGGTTATTCCGTTCCCCCGTATTACGATTCCATGATTGCAAAATTGATTTGTAGAGCTCAGACCCGGGAAGAGTGCATAAGTAAAATGCAGAGAGCCCTGGATGAATTTGTGATTGAGGGAATCAAGACCACCGTGCCTTTTCACCAGCGGCTCATGATGAATGAAGATTTTAGAAGTGGCAATTTCCACACGGGCTTTTTGGATACTTTCAAAATGAAAGACGAGTAGTTTTCCTGAAAACTAATTGCTGAAGATATTACCTGACTGGGTGAGGGATAGTAGGTGGCCCGCGCCGAAGGCGCCGGGCGTCCCGAGGCCGGCTACTGACGGACTCGAGGACCGATAGCACCGCATAGCCCGACCCCGAGTCCTCGAGCTGCGCTGCCGCGAAGTCTCGAGACGAGGGGGCACCCCCTAAAAATTATAATAGTAATGAGGGGACGATTCCGAAGTAAAGGAGTGAACTTTCTTATCTTTGAGGTATGAGTTATTTACGACATATTCTGGGTTTTGTGAAGCCTTATAAGAAGGAGTTTATCGCTTCGTTTTTCTTTAATATTTTAACGGTTTTCTTTTCACTCGTATCTATTTCTGCGCTCGTTCCTGTGCTCAATATCATTTTTGATGCGACGGATCCACAAGCCGAGTTTGTGCCCTATGAAGGACTGGGGGATTTGAAGGATTATGTATTGGGGAATATAAATTATTGGATTGTTAGCCAGTTGGAGGTGATGAGTAAAAAGGACTTGCTGCTGCGGGTAATTCTGTTCACCGGAGTGTTGTTTTTGCTCAAGAATTTGTTTAGGTATTTGAGTCGGGCGATGTTGATTTTAATTCAAAATGGGGTAGAGCGAGATTTGCGCAATGCTTTGCATGCTAAGATTTTGGATTTGGAATTGGGTTTTTATTCTCGAAATAGGAAGGGGGATTTGTTGGCGAGAATTACGACTGATTTGCACGAAATTCAATGGGCCATTTTAGCATCAATTCACAAGATGGTGCAGGATCCCCTTATGATTTTAGGGACTTTGGTCTTTTTGTTTTTGTTCTCCATGCACTTGACTATTTATGTTTTGATATTACTTCCCTTTGCGGCCTATTTGATTTCTGTAGTGGGGAAAAAGCTCAAAGCTCCTTCTCAGCGGGCAAAAAAGGAAATTGGTCGAATTGTCTCTCTGATGGAAGAGCATTTGGGGGCTCTTTTGATAATAAAATCCTTTCAAGCTGAAGATCGATTGCACGAATCATTTCAATCTTCCAATCAATACTACAAAAAGAATATGGATCACATGCTGCTGTTGAGAAATTTGTCTTCACCGGTCAGTGAGATGCTTGGATTTATGCTGATTGCAGCTATTATTTGGTATGGAGGTTATCTTATATTAGACGAGAATAGTCTATCTCCTTCTGTATTTATCGCTTATATACTGTTGTTTTATCAGATTATCCCTCCTTCGAAAAGTTTGAGTCAGACCCTGTACGATATCAATCGGGCTGAAGCCTCTAGCCAGCGCGTTTTGGAATTGCTGCATACTCAAAATGAGTTGCCGATGATCGATGATCCGATAAAAATTGATGGCATAGGAGAGGGGATCCGATTTAGTGATGTGAGCTTCAACTATGGAGAGAATGCAGTGATTCGCGATCTCAATTTGTTCATTCCCGCCGGAAAGACCTACGCTTTTGTTGGTGAGTCGGGCAGTGGAAAAACGACACTGTTGTCTCTTTTGAACAGGCTGTACGATGTGACTTCCGGTTCTATAACTATAGATGAAGTGGATTTGAGGTCACTGGATAAACGTGCGCTGAGAAATATGTTTGGATATATTTCTCAGGATCCCGTATTATTTAACGACACAGTGCGAAATAATTTGTGGTTAGCCGACCCGGAAGCGAGTGAGGAGGAGATGATTGATGCGCTTCGAGCAGCGAATGCCTGGGAGTTTGTAGAAAAAATGCCTGAGCAATTGGACACTCGGGTAGGTGAACGCGGTGGAAATTTAAGCGGCGGGCAAAGGCAGCGGATAGCCATAGCGCGGGCAATTCTAAAAGATCCTGATGTAATGATTCTAGATGAGGCGACTTCGGCTTTAGATTCTGAGTCTGAGCGTTCTGTGCAGGAGGCCCTGGATCATTTAATGCAAGATAGAACGGCTATTGTGGTAGCTCATCGATTATCGACGGTAAACAATGCAGATAGAATTATTGTTCTACAGGATGGACAGATCATCGAACAAGGCAGTCACGAAGAACTGTTGAGTATGAAAGGAGTGTATCAAAACTTAGTCCATTTGCAAAATGTGTAAATTTATCGTAATTTTACGATAGTGGAATCTTATAACTAAAGGATATAATCGATAAAGGATGAACAAAATATTTACAATAATCTTATTTATAGTATCCTCAGCCCTAGTTGTTCAAGGCCAAATCACTATTTCCAGTAGTACTTTACCTACTTCGGGTGATACCTTGCGCACGCATATCGATCCAGCACCTACCTTCTCATTTGACTCCACACCTCAAGAAGATGGTGATTGGACGTTCAATGACCTCAATTCGGCTACAGTTTTGGAGACTATTTTTTCAGACCCGACAGTGGGAAGTAGTACGGGTTTTCCCTCCGCCACCTCGGTGACAGTTACCCCAGAAGGAACTGAATTTTATTATTTCACAGACGATATGGGGCTTCACGAATTGGGATTGTACGGTTTAGATCCCATCGCGGGTACATTAGAAGTCGATGCCGAGTATTCGAGTCCGTTGACTGTGCGACACGCACCTTTGAATTACGGGGATGAAAATTCGCAAGCTACCGGCCTTTATTATCCGATTCCTTTGTCGCTGATCCCAGACACATTACTAAACGAGTTGCCGATTCAACCCGATTCATTGAGACTGAATGTTTCCCTACAGCGCGATGATGTGGTGGATGGATGGGGAACTGCAACTGTTAATGATGTTGTGTATGATGTGCTCAGAGAGCGACGGGAAGAAATTCGACAAATCAAAGTGGAAGCTCTTTTACCCTTTTTGGGCTGGCAAGATGTTTCCGGAGTAATTGAGGAGCTTGCACCTGGATTTGGTGTTGGCGAACCCGATACCATTGTGTCGTATAATTTTTTCACCGATACGGAAATCGAGCCCATAGCGGTTGTTAATGTGGATGGTGAAGACAATCCCATTTCCATTGAATATAAGGCTAATGGCCTGACGAGTTCCGATCCTACGCCAAATGCCAGAAAACTGGAGGTTACAGCTTCTCCGAATCCCAGTATAGGTATTCTGGAATTCATGTTTAAAGGAGCTCCCGCAGATAGATATCGCATTCAGGTCAGAAATATCGTAGGACAATCCTTGTGGGAAGATTCTCTATACATAGATGGGAAAGCTCGACTATCCGCCGATTTGACTCATCTGAATCGGGGCACTTACTTCTACACGATTTTTGACTCCAATGGCAACCCGCTTGTGACGCAGCGACTCGTCTTTATTCGTGCGTAATTTCTTAGCTCATTCGGTGGACTTTCAAATACCTACACGTCTCCAAAAATTAGAAAATTTTGAGGGAAAAGCTTCTCTGTGGGTAAAACGCGACGATGAAATTCACCCGTCTATTTCCGGAAATAAGTGGAGAAAACTAAAAGGCTTCCTTTCCGAGGCAGTCCCCAAAGCCATTCTCACTATTGGTGGGCCCTTTTCCAATCATTTGCACGCTACTGCAGCATTGTGTCATTCACTGTCTATCCCGTGTACTCTTATCGTTAGAGGACTGGATGCTGACTTGTCCAATCCTACCTTGAAGGACGTAGTGGCGTGGAATGGAAATGTGATTCGAGTGAGCCGGGAACAATACAGAGATATCCGGGAAAGAAAAATTGATCCTATAAAAATGTTTGGACTGGCCGATGCACTGTTTATTCCCGAGGGAGGCATGGGGGAAAAGGGTCTGGAGGGACAGGAGGAATTAGCATTGGAAATTCATTCTCAGCTAGGAGGATGGCCGGATGCTATTGTGTTGCCAGTAGGGACGGGAACCACAGCTATTGGTTTGCGGACTTTTGTCCCGAATTCGTGTCGTATCATTGGCGTGCGTTGTGTTCTGGATGATGGATTACTCGAGCGATGGAGAAATCGCTTGGATTTTGAGAATTCTTCTGTACCCGAAATCCTTACTTCTTATGAATGGAGGGGCTTCGGTCGGTATGATAGTAAATTATTGGAGTGGATCGAGGCCTGTGCGCAAAAATGGGATATTCCTTTGGATATTATATATAATGGCAAAGCTTTTTATGCATTGGATCAGTTGTTTCGCCAGGGAGAGTTCGGTGAAAGCCAAAAAATCGTGTATCTGCACACCGGAGGGCTGCAGGGCAATCGAAGTCTAACATATTTTCAAGAGAAAAAGAATAGGAGAAATGCCGGAGGTGCGGAGGGGTGAGATTTCTTACTTTCCTTGCAAACACCATTTTCGAATGATCTGAGGGTAGTACTTTATCTCTAATTGCCTGACTTTCTCTTCTATATCTTTAGGGTTGTCAGCTGAAGACAGAGGTACCGTTTTTTGAAAGATAATTTCACCTGAATCATATTGAGAGGAAACAATGTGGATAGTAATTCCGGATTCTTTTTCCCCGTTGTTTTTAACCGCTCGGTGGACAGCAGATCCATACATGCCTTTTCCGCCATATTTTGGTAGTAAGGCGGGATGTATATTTAGGATTCTGTTCGGAAAGGCATCAATTAAGTGCTCGGGAATGAGTTTGAGATATCCTGCAAGCACGATGTGTGTCACCTCGTATGTATCTTGTAGTAGAGGAAGAAGGGTGGTCGGGGTCTTGATGTCGCCGGCAGATAAAATCTCATGAGGGATGTGAAGTTTTTCACTTCTTGCAATGACACCCGCATTGGGATTGTTGGTTATTACGACGGGAACAGTGAATTCCGAATATGATTGAAAATCCTGGATAATATTTTCAGCATTCGATCCGGATCCGCTGGCGAAGATGGCAACTTTAAAACTGGTCATGAACTCAGTTCGCTGTAATCGTTGGAGTTGCTCGCATCAATGTCAGTCAGAAGGTTATGAGCCCTTAGGCGTTCCTCTCTGCCAGCTCCTTTGAATATTTCTATCATTTCTTTGCGTTTGGAATTACAGAACATTTGGATGACTAAGCTATTGAAATACTGACTATTGGCTTCTGATATTTTTTCTAGTGCTGTTAGGATATTTTGACGTGCCTGGGCTGGATTTTGCGACATGAGGTCTAATCCTTTTCTATGGTAGACATACAGGGCTTCTCGAAAATCTACCATCCGACTGTTTTGAAGGTTTTCAAGAAGCGAGTGTCGAGTTCTGCCTTGATTAGACTTTCCTGAGGCCAACCAACCGCCCATTCCTTGTGCGGTTGAGTTCGGAATGGCATTGGCCACTTCTTGAGCAATTGTAAGGTACTTGCTTCCGCCTTGCTCGGTAAATGTTTCATAGTCATAAGCCAGAAAAATATAAGCGTAGTACGAAAGTAATGATGAGAGTTGGTTGATATAGTTATTCGTGCTTTTTTGCATGGGCTGGAAAGGGTCAAACTTAAAGTTGACATTCTTGTCAACAAAGGAAATGACAGTCGTCACATACTCGGATCCATACACAGGTCGAGTCGCCTGGATTTGAATGTCTGCTTTAAATTGATTCCTCTCGTTGTCGGACTTGATGTTGATTTGCAGAGAAACTTCTATTCGTTCATCCGAACTATAGTCCACATCGGTCCATCGGGTACTGCTGTATAGGTTTTCAATATTGCTTTTGAGCTGATCGAATATTTTCGGATCCACTGTAGTCAATTGCGGAGTAGAGACATTCACATCTACGTCTAATTCCTGTCCCTGGGCAAAGGCAGAAAAACAGATGGACAGGATAAAAACAAATGCGTAATGAGAAGACATAGGATACTTATTTATTCACCAATGAAACGATTTTTTCAAGAATATCGTGTGCTACAGCCTCTTTCGATTTTTGTAGGTATTTTTGGTGTCCTTCATCTCCAAATAAAATTTCAATCTGATTTTCATCTGATCCAAACGGAGATTGACCTTCTCCGGTGGCATTGAGTACGATAAAATCAAAGTTTTTCTTTTTGAGTTTTGCTCGTGCATTTTCAATTGGATCTGAGGTTTCCAGGGCAAAGCCAACCATCCATTGATGATCTTGTTTTTGCCGGCCGAGATATTCTGCAATATCTCGAGTCGGCTCTAGCTCAATCTTCTGGATGTCTTTGGAGCTCTTGATTTTCTCTTTAGAAAAGTAAGCCGGTCGAAAATCACTCACCGCCGCGGCTAAAATAGCACCAGTCATTTCTGGGAACAGACTTTTGCATTGTTGAAACATTTCATCAGCCGTGTTGACTGAATAGATATGCAAATTGGGGTGTTTTGGAACATCGATTTGTAGTGGGCCCTTGACTAAATGGACGATTGCACCAAGCTTCAAGGCTTCCCGGCTTAAAGCCACACCCATTTTACCACTTGAGCGATTCCCTAAATAGCGAACCGGATCAAGGGGCTCTTGCGTAGGGCCGGCCGTAACGAGAATCGATTGCCGGGAAAGGACTCCTTTCTCAGTGGAGAATGAATCTATAATTTTTGATACAATGGTTTCCGGCTCTGCCATGCGACCTTTTCCACTTAATCCACTGGCTAAAAATCCATCTTCTACATCAATGAGCTGGTGTCCGTAGGATTGCAATAAGTCGACGTTTTTTTTCGTCGCCGGGTGGCGCCACATATCCAAATCCATAGCGGGGGCAAACCAAACGGGACATTTGGCAGATAAATAGGTAGCCAAAAGCATATTATCTGCAAATCCCTGAGCCATTTTTGCCAAAGTATGTGCGGTGGCCGGAGCAATGATAAAAGCATCGGCCCAAAGCCCTAACTCCACATGACTGTTCCAGTTTTTACCATCGGTGATATTACTAATGACGGGATGATTCGAAAGAGTACTAAATGTCAGTTCCCCGACAAATTGTTTGGCCGTTTCCGTGAGAATCACCTTGACCTCGGCGCCCTCTTCAATGAGTAAGCGCGTGAGCAATACTGACTTGTAGGCAGCAATACTCCCTGTGACGCCCAGAACTATTTTGCGGCCCTTCAAAACCATTGGAATATATTAATCCTCTTTCTTCGCTCTCTCTTCCGGAAGGAAATAACTGAGATCACTATTGAGAAACTCATCAGTGGCAATCAAAGCAGGATTGGGTAACTTTTCGTAAAATTTAGAAATCTCTACTTGCTCCTTATTCTCTTCAATTTCTTCTATTGAATCAGTTACAGCAGCAAATTCTTCTAATTTACTAAGCAGTTCCTCTCTCAATTCTAAATTCAGCTGATTGGCTCTCTTTCCAATAATGGTTAGAGTCTCATATACATTTCCCGTAACGCTAATGAAATCTTCCATTCGTCTCGCCTCAGCATTGGGGTTGATTTCCTGTGCTCTGCTTTTTATATCATCCATCGATTATAGTTTTAATTTCCTGTTTAGAATCAGATATGTACTTTTTCACCTCTTCAGCAAATTCGCTGTTGGGATATCTTTTTAAAAATTGCTCAGCAAGTTCTAAGGTCGTTGTATATCGTTCCTTCTTTTTAGAATAGATGCTGTTGTTCGCTAGCCGAAATTCGGCACGGGCCATTTTGTATCGGATCAATTCGGCTGCACTGGTTTCCGGGTAGTCTTGTAGTACGATTTCATAGGACTGCACAGCAGCCTGGTATCGCCTCATGTCATAGTATAAATCTGCTCTGGCAATGGCTTTTTTCTCTAGCTTTTTTCTCAATTCATCGATGAGTTCATTGCACTCCTGTACCTTGTCGCTGTTGGGGAAGGTATTGACAAATTGCTGTAATTCTTCTATTGCCTGTCGGGTGTAAGATTGCTCCAGCCTAAAATTGGGTGATAACAAATAGTTAGAATAGGCGGACATGAACATGGCTTCCTCTCTGTAGGGACTTGTGCCAAAAGTAGAAGAGAAATTCTTAAAGTAATATGAGGAAAGGATATATTGACCTAAATGATAGTAGGTATATGCGTATTTAAAGTACAATTCCTCAGCTTCTTTTTTCCCTTTGTAAGCACTTACTATTTGCTCAAACAGAGTTTGTGCCTTTAAATACTCTTCCTCATCGTAATAGTTCATGCCGGCCTTGTACATGACCTGGCTATTGCCACTGGTTCTTACGCGCTCGAAGTCAGACTTACAGGCGCTGAACGCCAGGAAGCCAAGCGAAAAAATAAGAAAGATGCTGGTTTTGATAGTAGATCTCATAATAGTCCACAAAAGTACTGAAAAGAAAAGACTTAATCAAAAGGAGATTAATCTATGCGTAAGTCCTCCACTTTTAAATTTGGATGACGCTCTGGATCAAAACTAAACTCCCCATTTGAAAAACTCGGATTCGTTGATATTGAGCTCAGGGCTAAGGTATATTTCACGCCGTCTCTTTCAAAGACCTTAAAATACTGGGGATGACCGGATGAATCATAAATGGCTATGCGAACTTTGATGATTTCCGATGCTGTATCCGTAGGTTTAAACTCGACAAAACGCAACAAGCCCTCATCGGTCATCTCTTCCCTGGTAATATCATACTCAAAATCTCCGTCCTTGTACATGGAGAGTAATTGATCCGGGTTCATCGGTAGGGCATCGTCTTGCCCTACTTTGTAGATTTGAACTTCACCTAAGTCCGGATCATATACCCACTGAGAAGTTCCGTCTGATTTAAACCAGCGATCTCCAAGTGTCGCACTGTATTGCTCTCCGGACTTTTTCAAGTGGCCTTTCATTTCAATGTCCTCCTGTTCCGGGACTTCTATGGTCAGAGTGAAGTCAAAAGCGGCTCTCTCTCGTTCTGTAAATTCAACCTCCATACGGTCTAATAGTCGCGTGGCCTCTTTTTGGGCTTGAAGCTGAAAAACAAGTGGAGCGCTACAGATGAGAAGAAAAACGAAGATTACTTTATATGACATGAATATATCTTTTGAATCAAACTTATGCTGAAATCATTTTATTGTCTTTCAGGATAATACTTCAAAGGAATAATGGTTGCGTACGAGGGGTATATCTTTTGCACATCCACTACTGTATTAATGGCACTAGTAGGGGGTGTTGTTTTTTTGATCCTCTAAACTTTCCAGAATGTGCTCGAGTTCATCAGTAGATTGAATCAAGACTTCTCTCGCTTTAGATCCCGCGTTGGCCCCCGTAATACCAAAATGCTCTAATTGATCCATGATGCGTCCGGCTCTGTTGTACCCCAGTTTCAGTTTCCTTTGGATCATGGAGGTGGAACCATGTTGATTTTGAACCACCAGACGAGCCGCATCATTAAACATTTCATCCAGCTCATCTACACTGATAGCGCCCGGCTGTTCAGTTGCCTCACTATCGTATTCAGGCAATTGATAAGGCTCCGAATACCCTTGTTGCTCCTGAATGTGTTGCAGCACTTTTTCTACTTCAGGTGTATCGACAAAGGCACATTGCAGTCGCACCAAATTACTATCAGAAGAGAAAAGCATATCTCCTCTACCAATCAATTGGTCCGCTCCACCGGAATCTAAAATGGTTCGGGAATCCACCTTGGATGTTACTTTGAACGCCAGCCGAGCCGGGAAGTTGGCTTTGATAATTCCCGTGATAATGTTCACTGACGGCCGCTGAGTGGCAATGATAAGGTGAATGCCCACAGCCCGTGCAAGTTGAGCTAAACGGCCAATGGGAAGCTCAATTTCTTTTCCCGCCGTCATGATCAAATCCGCAAATTCATCAATGACTAATACAATGTAGGGCAAAAATTTATGCCCTTTGTGCGGATTGAGCTTGCGAGCGACAAATTTGTTATTGTACTCTTTGAGATTCCGGGCATGTGCTTTTTTGAGTAAGTCATACCTTTGGTCCATTTCAATGCATAAAGAAGCCAGAGTGTTGACCACCTGGGACGTATCCGTGATGATCGCCTCATCCGTGTTTGGCAAACTAGCTAAAAAGTGCCTGTCAAGCAGGCTGTAGGGAAAAAGCTCTACCTTCTTGGGATCCACCAACACCAACTTCAATTGGGAGGGATGCTTCTTGTAGAGCAATGACATTAGAATTGTGTTAATCCCCACAGACTTACCCTGACCGGTGGCTCCTGCAATCAGTAAATGGGGCATTTTTGCCAAGTCCGCTATGAAAACCTTATTTGAAATATCCTTACCTATAGCTATGGGCAGTTCCATCTTCGCATTTTGGAACTTGGGGGATTCAAGCACTTCCTTTAGCGATACGATTTGCTTCCTTTTATTCGGAACCTCAATGCCGATCGTTCCTCTTCCGGGTATAGGAGCAATAATCCGGATGCCCAGTGCCGAAAGACTCAAGGCGATGTCGTCTTCCAGGTTTTTAATTTTTGAGATCCGAACACCTGGCGCAGGTACGATTTCGTAGAGTGTAACGGTCGGCCCAATTGTTGCTCGTATTTTTGTAATCTCTATCTTATAGTTATAGAGCGTTTTGATGATTTGCTCTTTCTTTTGCTCCAGTTCGGCCTTGTCTATCGAAATATTACTGTCATCGTGTTGCTCCAAAATCTCAAGAGGTGGATTTTTATAATGGGACAATTCCGCTGTCGGATCGTACAGGTCCGTTGCCGCATCCCGATCTTCTTCTTGCGAACTAATATTAGCTGTACTCACTCCTTCAGTACTAATTTCGACCTCTAATTCATCATCATCTTTCTCCTTATCCTTATCCTTTTCTGTATCGAAACCGGTGACCGCTTCATAAGGCTCACTCTCTGTGGGCGTGTCTTCACCCAACGGCTCCTGTTCTGGTTTTTTCCCAATACCTTTCGCTTCTTTTTCGGCTACTTCATCACTCTCATCTTCAGTATCAGACGAAAGTTCGGATTCCGGTGCTTGAGTTTTTTCTGATGGCAGCTCATCCATATTGGTAGCATCTTCCTTTTCGAGCTTTGATCCATCGACTCTGGAGGTGTTCAGCCATTCAGACCAACGAGCGAATGAAATGGGTTTCAATTCGGGATTGAATAACCAGATGAAATACGCAACGACTATGCTTAATAACAAAAAGAATAAGCCAATATCACCCAGAAAGTTCGAAAACCAGCTACTCATTGCCTCCCCAAAAACCCCACCCCATGGAAATGATTTTGTATTGAAAAAGAAGTCGAGCGAAACACTAAAAAAAACGACCACCAGAAGCGTGTAAAAGGAAAACCGAAAAAGTGAAGTCCACTGCACCCCTCGCCACACCTCTAGTGAGAGTTTCGCTCCAATAAGGGTCAGCCCCAGTGAAGCAATACCAAATCCCCAATAAATCAACTGGTGGGATAAGATCGCTCCCAATCGCCCCGTAATATTACTCATCTCAAATTCATCGGAAAATAAATGTCCCCACTCGAATTGGTACACTTGTGATTGATCTAGCTGCCAGGTATTGATATAGGAAATACAGGCCAGAACGAGGTACATCGTAAAAACCGCGATGAATATGCTGAATATCTTTCGCCATCGCTCACCCGGCGTCCAGTTTTTGAAACCGCTAAGCTTATTTTTCTTACTACTTTTTTTTCTTCGGGCCATGTTCCACTTCTTTTTTGCCTCGGCAGGGTCTAAACAAAGCTACTTGTTTCACCTAATC
>JAWLFI010000243.1:0-3296 GCA_041685645.1 Saprospiraceae bacterium
GCAGGTACGGGAATTCAGGGCGTATTTAAAGAAGAGTCTGAGGCGCTTTTTGTGGAAAGCTATGAGGAATTTGCGGACGCACTTGATCTGCTTATGCACGACACTGAAAAAAGACGGATTTTGGCCGAGAACGCGTACCAGCGGGCAACGCAATTAAGCTGGAAAAAAGTAACTGCTCAGTATTTCTCTTTGTATAGTGATGTTATAAAAAACTATTCCACAAAAACCGGTCAGTGAAAAGGATGTAGGCGATAGTGCCTAACAAATCACAATACGGTTAAACAAGGGAAGAATAAGGGATTCTTTCACCTCATTTTTTTGAGTAAAAAATCCTAAACAAATGCCGAAAAACGGGATAAATGGACGATCACCGCACGAGCGTCACCGAACCGTGTATCCGATGTGTAGATCCATCGCAATACCTGTAAAGAATATGATAAGCGTACACACCGGTTGACATGGGACTGCCCTGGTAGGAACCGTCCCACCCCAGGCTTTCAATAGAGGGGTTGAAGTCATGTCTTTCAAAGATCTGATTGCCCCACCGGTCGTAAATTTGCATGAGTTCAATTTGATCAACTTCTCCGCGTCCGGTGAAAAGGGTGAAATAATCATTGACCCCATCTCCGTTGGGTGAAAAGACATTAGGTATAAAATACTGCACATCTGATCCGGAGAGTTTGATTTGTATTTCGTCACTCGCAACACAATCATTCTCAGCAATAAAATCTACTCCAATGACTCCTTCTTGATAGGAAAACACTTCTGTACTACTGCAGGTATCGCACTGTAAGCTTGAATTCGAATACCATTGAAAATCTCCGGGCATGTTAGTCTCAAGTTGGTAAAGAGTAGGG
This sequence comes from Saprospiraceae bacterium, assembly GCA_041685645.1. GTDB lineage: Bacteria > Bacteroidota > Bacteroidia > Chitinophagales > Saprospiraceae > JAWLFI01. Next base: position 858 of record JAWLFI010000243.1, read on the forward strand.
GGATCACAAATATCTATTTCAGCTGGACCGATCAGGCGTATTTCCGGCAATTCCAATTCCTCCACTTGAATGGTAGAAACAGGGCTTTCACATGAATCAGAGGAGACAAATCGAATCCGATTCTCCCCGGGAGAAAGGTCAGTGATTTCAACAGGGGTATTCGAAATTAAGACTGTGTCCATCTCATTTCGTATCAGATAGTGTGGCCCCTGATGCGATATCGTGTCTATTTGTAACCAAGAAACCAGGCGGTCGGGACATGTTGGGTCAATCAATTGCCAATCAGCTAAAACATCCCCAATCTGTAAATCAATGGTAATAATGCTGTCGCAGCCTAAAATTGATGTAAGGGTATCCACAAACACCCCACTTTCTGTCCATAACTCCTCACCATCGGGGGAGGAAAAGGGGCGACAGGAAGTGACCGAAATTTGCGTATCCAAAGTGGGAGTAAGAGTGAAATTGAGTTGTACTATACTGTCGCACCCCACTTCATTTGTTGCCAGATGCTCATACGTCCCCGAAGAGTCTAATAAAATACCATTCCAAAAAAACGGGTCACAACTAACGACAGACTGGGAGGATTCGGAGCTTTCCAGAATAGTAAGATTATAGGTAAGGATACTATCGCAGCCCACGGAATTTAGGATCGTATCTTTAAAAGTGCCGGACTGGCTCCAATGATTGCCAGAGGCACTAGTAAATTCGTCACAAGCTTCGATGGCTAGCGTAGATTCGGAGCTTTCCAGAATAGTAAGATTATAGGTAAGGATACTATCGCAGCCCACTGAATTTAGGGTCGTATCTTTAAAGGTACCTGACTGGTCCCAACGATTGCCAGAGGGACTAGTAAACTCCTCACAAGCTTCGATGGCTAGCGTAGAGTCAGAGCTTTCAAGAATCGTGATGTCGTAGGTGAGGATGCTGTCACAGCCCGTGGAACTAATCAGCGTGTCGGAAAAGCTGCCGGACTGGGTCCAACTTTCGCCGTTGGGGTCAATAAACTCATCGCAAATCTCGATGAATTGTGTGGATTCGAAGGTTTCTAAAATTGTAAGATCAAAGATGAGAATGCTATCGCATCCCGTGGCATTCTGAAGGGTATCTCTAAAGGTGCCTGACTCATCCCATTGCTTACCCGTGGGGCTTATGTATTCATCGCAGACCTCCACTGATTGCGTGGATTCAGTACTTTGCAGGATGGTTAAGTCATATAGTATGACACTGTCGCACCCCATGATATTCGGTACGGTATCTTGATACATTCCAGAATTAGTCCAACGCGATCCCGAAGGACCTATAAATTCGTCGCATGCTTCGACTACTTGGGAAGATTGGGTAGAGAAAATAGGCATCAAATCAAGATTAAGGGTATCTGAAAGACATGAGCCTTCTTTTCGCACTATAATCTCCGTTTGACCTGTAGGCAAACCTGTCCAATATCGACGACTATCAAAACTGCTAGAGTTGACCTTGAACTCTAAATCATCTCCGGTTGGTTCTATAATGGTAATATTCACCCTGTCAGAATCTGTGCTGCACTCTATCTCTACAGTTGGGGGTGGAATGTTTTTGAAAAATATGTTTTGACAGCTAAACCCATCGTTATAAGAAGCGCTATTTGTTGTCATTATAAAGGTAACGCTCCCATCTGAAAGATCAAATTGATAGAGACCACCACTTCTATTCTCTATTCCAAATACTCTTCCGGATCGATCGCTGTACATTGCACCCACATCACCAGATAAAAAAGATGAGCCAACTAGAACAACTTGCCTTTCAATAGGTGAAAAGGACCATAAATTGCCACTATTATCTACACCATAGAAAAGACTATCAACAGGATTATATGCGATGTCGCTAGTTTTCGTTGTTTGGTCTATAAAATATCTCTCAACCATTCTACCGGCTTTCACATCAATTTTAAATAATTCTCTAGTCAGTCCTCCTTTTATATGTAAATAGCCATCGGCATCAAAGTCTCCTGATGCATAATCTCCCACTGGTAAATCTTCGACGCTGCCCAAATTCAGAGCAGTCCCTTGAGCATCAACGACGATAAGTTCATTCGAGAATCTTCTTTTCATTCCATAGGCTAAGCTATCTTTTGGATTCATTCCAATAGCATTAATATGCATACCAGCAGGGCTATTCGGCAGGGAGGAAAACTGATTTGTTTCTAAATCAAGTCCGACAATAACCCCATTTTGTGTATAAACCTGAAAAAATGTACCCGAGCGATCGCAATCTCCACACGAAAAAGGCTCCAGACCACAATTCGCATTAAATGACACGGTATCGCGGTCCCCGGACGTATTCCGGACGATAAGGATGTGGTTGCCGGGAAAAATATCGGTGAATAGGGGAGTCGACTGAAATCCTCCATCATTCAATGCATAGCTCCAATCACCACCGAGAGGGGATTCCACTTCCAAGCGA
>JAWLFI010000059.1:0-13593 GCA_041685645.1 Saprospiraceae bacterium
GAGGTGAGTAATGATTGTGGCACAGCTGTCAAGGATACGACTATTGAGATTGCAACTCCTCCGCAAGCGGAAGTGGATATTTCAGTTACGGAGGGATGTGAGCCCCTCAGCGTCTTCTACGATGCCAGTGAGAGTTCTAATACAGATGAGTATTACTGGTCATTCGATGGGGGAGACCCTTCAACATCAGATAGCGATACTGTTACGGTTGTTTATGAAGAAGCTGGCGTCTATGATGTGTTATTCGTTGCATCGAATGATCATGGGGATGATACCCTGAGATGGGATGAACACATACAGGTCAACCCTCAACCATATGCTGAATTTAGCACGAGCATCAATGACTTAACCGTTACTTTTTTCAATCTTTCAGTGGATTATGATGATGTGTTTTGGGATTTCGGAGATGGTCAAACCACATCTTCTGACTCGCCCGAGCATACTTATGACGATGTGGGAACCTACGACGTAGAGCTCGTAGCCAGTAATTCATGTGGTAGTGACACTTTTTCTTTGATTCTTGAGGTATATCTTCCTGTCGATATTGGGTTTTCGGCTAATCCTATTGCTGGTTGTGCCACAATGGGTGTTCAGTTCTCTAATACGACCCTCCACGCCGATTCTTTCCTGTGGAGCTTTCCCGGAGGAAATCCGACGAGCTCTGTTGAAGAGGAGCCTTTTGTTTTTTATGAAGAAGAAGGTCTTTTCGACGTTCAACTCATCGCCTGGAATGATCAGTTCGCTGATACCCTTTTACTCACCAATTATATTGAGGTAAACGACGAACCCACGGCTAATTTTTCCTATACGAGAAGCGGCTCTACGGTTACATTTATGAGCTCTTCAGTTAACGCGAATGACTTTGAGTGGGACTTTGGAGATGGGAATAGCTCAAACGAAGAGAATCCCATTCACGAGTATCAGGCCGATGGAGAGTACACTGTCATCTTAACAGCTATAAATGATTGCGGATCCTCCGAGACCATTGAGACTATTACCATTAATAGTTTGCCGTTTGCTAATTTCACAGCGGATCCTCAAAGTGGCTGCACTCCCTTCACCGTTGACTTTACGGATATGTCATCAGCGAACACGGAAAACTGGGAATGGATATTTGAGTCTGGGTCACCTTCAACCTCTAGTCAGCAAAACCCTTCGGTTGAGTACAGTGAGGCGGGATGGTTTGAGGTCACTCTTATCGCGAGCTCTTCGGCTGGGTCTGACACAATGACTGTCGAAGAGTATATTGAAGTCATTCCATTGCCGACTGCCGATTTTGATTTTACTCGACAGGAGAGAACGGTTTCCTTTACAAATGAATCCATTGATGCAGATTCCTACGTCTGGAATTTTGGAGACGGGCAGGTCTCAACTGAAGTGAATCCTACTCATGACTATGAAGAGGATGGGAGCTATTCAGTTGAGCTCGCTGCGATTAATGATTGCGATACGTCTATTGCGATAGCCGATGTAATAATTGCCACTTTACCCACGGCAGAATTTATTGCAGCAGATACCGTGGGTTGTGGGCCGATAACTATTCAATTCGATAATTTATCAAGTGAAAACTCCACTTCCTTTCTTTGGAGCTTTCCCGGAGGAAATCCCATGAGTTCTGTGGAAGCCAACCCCGAAGTTACTTATAGTGTGCCGGGTGTGTATGACGTTAGTTTGGTCGCTGAGAATGACACCGGCACGGATACTTTTTATGTGGAGGCGCTAGTGGAGGTTTCTCCAACACCCGAGGCATCATTCGACTATGAGGTAGACAGTCTGACTGTCAATTTTACAAATAGTTCTGAGGATGCTGAGGCTTACTATTGGGATTTTGGAGATGGGAATAGCGATACTCTAGAGCATCCTCAACATACCTATAGTTTGGATAGTAGTTACACGGTTACTTTAACAGCGATCAATGAATGCGACTCTGTAACTACGAGCCGACAGGTAGGTACAGGTGGATTGCCTAGAGCTAACTTTTCGCTTCTTGGGGAAAGGTTGGGCTGCGTACCATATACTGTAACTTTTGTTGATGAGTCAGAAGGGTTTATTACTGATATTTCCTGGGAGTTTGAGGGAGGTAATCCCGAAACCATGGATACGACCCATCCCGTGGTTACTTATGAGGAGCCCGGAGTGTATTCAGTGACTCTCATTGTCTATAATGATAATGGAAGTAATCAATACACCTTGCAAGATTATATTCGGGTGGTTGAGTTACCGGAGGTGGACTTTATTGTCGAAGAAATTTCAGAATTGGACTATTCATTTAACAGTGAAATTACAGGAGAAGAAATCACTGAAGTATTCTGGGATTTCGGAGATGGCAACACTTCTACGGCCTTGAATCCTACGCATACTTATTCTGGAAGTGGAGATTACGATGTCGTTTTAACTGCGACGAACCCCTGTGGCACAGACACGGCGATTCAAACTTTGAATATAATAGGAACGCACTCGAATGCAGAGCATCTGATGAAATTGCAGATCTTTCCCAATCCCGCGCAGGATCGATTTTTCGTTCGTCCGGCAGTTTTGGGTGGTAGCTTGAAGGTCTATGATGCCATGGGAAGAGTAGTTTTAGAAAAGCAGTCGATCCGTGCAGATTCAGGTGTTCGAATCAATTCATTGCCGAATGGAATGTATTACGTTCACATCTATACGGCCGAGGAGAAGATAGTTAAACCCCTGGTGGTTCATAGGTGATAGGCACTGTGTTTTTACAGTTTTACCAGCTGTTTTCACTTCAATACTGAACTGAGAACTATTGACCAAAGATTTGCGTGAGGAGTCCCGCTTCCATTTAATAGATGTAGGGTCAAAGGACTCAATCTACTTTTATGAATCGCGTGCTGTTTCAAACCTCAGATAGAGGAAGCGGGACGTGCCCTGGAGGGTGCCGGGCCGCAGGCCTCGGCAGTGCGAATACGAGCTGCGAAGAATCGCAGCTCGTAGAGTACGGAGCGACCCGAGGCCGCCTCTCCGGAGGCATGAGGCGGCTCGAGGATAAAAGGCAGCGAACCCCGGAAGGGACCGACCCGAGGGCGGTTCACTATTCGTCCTGTGGCAAGTTTGCAAGAAAAGGAGCCCGAGGGGCACGCCCAAAAAAATAATTAAAATTGAGGTATGTGCCGGCTTTAAAAAATATGTCTCCGGACTGGTCAGCACGGTGAAAAGCATGTGTCGCCATATTTCTCAGTCACTTTAAGAGCTGTCTGCAGGCAACTCTATTGAAATTTTGATGTGTTTATACATTTAGGAATGAGGGATGTAGTATTTTTGCCTCTCAAGGAAGAATAACTATGATAGAAAAAGCATTGCAGGAGAAGGTTAGTGCGTATGTGAAGTCTCATTTCGAGGCTGATGTGCCGTCGAATGAGATTGTAATTCAACCAACGAGAAAGGAATTTGCCGGCGATGTAACTGTGGTTTTATTTCCTTTATTGAAGATGGCCCGGATGAATCCCGTGCAACTGGGAAACCAATTGGGGGAGTTTTTAGAATCTGAGGTGGATGAGGTCGTGGCTTCGGAAGTGGTCAAAGGGTTTTTAAATCTAAGCTTCAGTGATAATTTTTGGAAAGATGCGATTGTTTCCGCTGGTTTGGATGCCGACTATGGTCAGTGGCCGGCGACGAGTGAGAAAATCGTGGTTGAATTTAGTTCACCCAACACGAATAAGCCACTGCATTTGGGTCATATTCGGAATATTTTACTGGGGAGTTCGATTGCAAATATTTTGGAGGTTCGCGGACATGATGTGATTCGAACCCAGGTGGTCAATGACAGGGGAATTGCCATTTGTAAGTCCATGCTAATCCAAAGGGAGATGGCAGGAGGGGCAACGCCGCAATCCAAAGATCAGAAAGGAGATCACTATGTTGGGGATTTATACGTTCAGTTTGAAGTAGAGTTTCAAAAGGAATACGCCGAATGGCAAGCCTCTGAGAAGGGGGAGCAAATATATAGTGAGGAGAGTCAGGAAGGGGAAGACCGGAAGACTTTTTTCAAGCGCTGGAAAAATGAGTTTTTTAATCAGTATTCAAGTTGGGGACAAAAGGCCAAAGAATTATTATTGTTGTGGGAAGCCGGTGATGAAGAGGTGATGGAACTGTGGCGGACGATGAATAGCTGGGTTTACGATGGTTTTGAAACGACATATGAAAAGCTGGGAGTGGATTTTGATGCGAATTATTACGAGTCGGAGACCTACAAATTGGGCAATGAATACGTAGATGAGGGGCTGGAGCGCGGTCTGTTTTTTCAAAAGCCCGATGGGAGCATCTGGGTGGATCTCACTGACCGGAAGTTGGACGAAAAGATATTGCGAAGAGCGGATGGCACGTCATTGTATATCACTCAGGATATTGGGACGGCGCAAAAGAGGTATGAGGATTTCGGGCAGGACCGAATGATTTATGTGGTCGGCAATGAGCAGGAATATCATTTTCAGGTACTTTTTGAGATTTTGGACTTGTTGGGCGCTCCCTATTCCGACGGATGTTTTCATTTGTCTTACGGGATGGTGGACTTGCCTGATGGCAAAATGAAATCCAGAGAGGGAAAGGTAGTAGATGCTGACGATTTAATGGAGGAAGTAATAGAACAGGCGAAGGAGAATTCGGAAGATCGTGGGGATTTGGTGGAGCTGGGTGCAGAAGAGCGGAATGAAATTTATCGTCGCGTGGGATTGGCAGCACTTAAATTCTTTATTATTAAGGTCAATCCGCAAAAGCGGATGATATTTGATCCGGCGGCATCTTTGGATGTTCAGGGGCAAACGGGGCCATATATTCAGAATGCCTATGTTCGCATCCAGTCCATCTTTCGGAAGCTGGGATGTCCGGATCGATCCGCTCTCCCCTCGACCTATGAATGGCAACCACAAGAACGCGCGTTGGCAGCAGCGGTTAATCAATATCCCGCCGCGATCGCCGAGGCAGCAGATCGCTATGATCCCTCGCATATCGCAAATTACGCTTATGATTTAGCCAAATTGTTTCATAAATTTTATCACGATATTTCTATTCAGCGAGAGTCGAATGCGGAGGTTCGTCAGCTGCGATTAATGCTTTGTCAAGCGGTAGCTGCTGTATTGGAGAAATCCATGTTATTATTGGGAATAGAAATGCCTGAAAGAATGTAATCTTATGAGTGAAGATAAAAAAGAGAGTCTCAATTTTATTGAGCAAATTGTAGAAGAAGATATTCAAAGTGGTAAGCACGACGGTCGCGTGCATACGCGCTTTCCGCCTGAGCCCAATGGATATTTACATATTGGTCACGCCAAATCAATTGTATTAAATTTTGAATTGGCATCAACTCATGGTGGAAAGACGAATTTGCGCTTTGATGATACCAATCCTTCAAAAGAGAGTGTAGAATACGTGGACTCCATAAAGCGCGATGTTCGCTGGCTGGGCTACGATTGGGAGGGTCGGGAGTATTACACTTCTGATTATTTTGATAAACTGTATGAATTTGCCCGACAATTAATCGAGCAGGGTCAGGCCTATGTGGATGATTCGTCTCCGGAAGAGATGGCTGAATTGCGAGGCACTCCTACTCGTCCCGGAATAGAAAGTCCATTTCGGAAGCGATCTGTAGAGGAAAATATGGAGCTCTTTGAGGGTATGAAAGAAGGGAAGTATGATGAGGGAAGTCGAGTTCTGCGAGCGAAAATAGATATGAGTTCCCCCAATATGCATATGCGGGACCCGATCTTATATCGCATAAAGAAAGAACGGCATCATCGAACCGGCGATGCGTGGTGTATTTATCCCATGTATGACTTTGCGCATGGTCAGAGTGACTCTATTGAAAAGATTACGCATTCCCTTTGTACAGTGGAGTTTGAAAATCATCGACCGTTGTACAATTGGTTTATCGACCAGTTGGATATTTTTCCTAGCCGCCAGATCGAATTTGCTCGTTTGAATTTGAATTATACGGTATTGAGTAAGCGTCGCTTATTGCGCCTTGTGGAGGAGGGCTATGTGTCTTCCTGGGACGATCCGAGAATGCCTACCATATCAGGTATGCGACGACGCGGGTACAGCTCCGAAGCGATTCAAAACTTTTGTCGGTCCATTGGAGTGGCAAAAAGAGATAATTTGATCAGTATGTCGCTTTTGGAATATCACGTGAGAGAACACCTGAATGAGGTGGCGCCAAGAGTTATGGCTGTTGCTGATCCTGTGAAATTGGTGATTGCAAATTACGATGCTGATCGCACGGAAAGTATGGAGGTGGAGAACAATCCGGAGCGTCCCGAAACGGGTTCACGCGAAGTGAGTTTCAGCCGGGAAGTATGGATTGAGCGTTCCGATTTTATGGAAGATCCACCGGCGAAGTTCTATCGCCTGGGCCCCGGTCGGACCGTTCGCTTAAAAGGTGCTTATATCGTTGAGTGTACTGACTTTGTGAAAGATGAGGCCAGCGGAGAGGTGATTGAAATTCATGCAAAATACTTCCCCGAAAGCAGAAGTGGGGAGGATACTTCCGGAATTCAGGTGAAGGGTACCATTCATTGGGTCAATGTAGAAGATGCATTGGATGCCAAAATATTAGCCTATGACCGACTTTTCAATGACGCAACTCCGGCATCCCATGACGACGCGGACTTTACAGAATTCATAAATGATGAATCTTTAGAAGTGATTGAGGGGGTTAAGGTAGAACGTTCGTTGTCTTCTGCCCAAGAGATGGATCACTTCCAGTTTTTGAGGAAAGGATATTACTGTGTAGATCAATCGAGTACGCCGAGCCTACTTGTTTTTAATCGAACAGTGATGCTTCGCGATCCATGGAAAAAAATTGAAAAACAGCAATTGAATCGCTTGAAGCAGAAAAAGCAGCGAGAAAAGAAGCGCAAGAATTAAAAGTCCAATATTTTAATTTCAACACGTCGGTTCATTTTTCGCTCTCCATCGTTTCGTTCAAGGGGATATAGAGGTTGTGTCCTGGCAAAGCCTTTATGGCTCAACCGATTGGAATCTATCCCATTACGTATGAGATATTCGTAGATGTTTTTAGCTCTATTGACGGACAGATCTTCTGACTGGGTATCTTTATCGATACCATCCCGACCTTTGGGTGCGCAACATACATGGCCTTGTAATTCGACTTTTAGTGAAGGATGTTCCTGGAGTATTTGGAGCAGATTTTTGAGTTGAGGGATAGACTCCTCGAGTAAAATATGTCTTCCGGGTTGAAAATGGAGCCGATCGATAATCAATTGATCTCCCCGATTCAAACTGTCCAAATTAAACGCTGAAAAAACCAATGGCTTAGACCTGTTTGCGAGTACTATGATGACCTTTCGATCCTCTGGAATCCTTTGGTAGGAGGGGGCTTCGCGGTCTATGCTGCCCTGGCCGCGTATGGATTCAATCAGGGATTCCGGCACGCCCAGCTGATTGAGATATTGCACTACTTTTTTGGCGCGACGTTGGGATAAATCCAAATTATACGGAGAAGAACCCGTGTGGTCTGCATAACCATGGATAAGCAATATTTTATTAGAACTTTGAAAGAGTCGCTCTTTCATGAGTTCCAATTGGGTTTTAAAGCTATCTTGTAATTGGTCTTTGTCGTGTTCGAAATAAACAATTAAGGTATCTCTTTCTCCCGGACTCTGAGCCGCAAGAAAGTTTGCTCCTAAGCTTATTCCTATTAGAATAAGTGTGTAATGAACCCATGACTTGTTCAAATCCATAGCATTATTGATAGTTAATATACGAATTTTATAACAGACCAAAAATTTCGGAAAGGCATATCCAGGTCGATAGTAGGTCAATTAGGCATCAAATTTCAAAATAACTATGCGTAACTGTTTCCCTATCCTTCAAATATCGTTAAATTTGCATCCATTCTTAACCGATTGGGCCAGGTGTATGGTATCCTGCCTCATGAAAATACATTCCTACAATGAATACAGGTAGATTGCAAGCGATTCGAACACTGTCAGAGCGCGATCATAGTCAATTGGGGCCGCACGAGCGGTTGGATGAAAAAATATCAGATTATTACGGTTCTTTGGTTTTTGGTCAGGCAGCAATGCATAATTACATGTCCAAGAAAGTGTATAAAGAAGTTCAAACCTGTATTCAATCGGGTAGTAAACTATCGAGAGAGACAGCAGATGAAGTAGCTGCAGCTATGCAATCCTGGGCCATGGATAAGGGAGTCACCCACTATGCTCATTGGTTCCAACCCTTGACGGGGCGCACGGCCGAAAAACACGACTCTTTTTTCACAATCAATGAGGAGGGACTCCCATTGGAAGAATTTAATGGCAGTGAACTTGCCCAGCAAGAGCCGGATGGTTCGAGTTTCCCCGGAGGAGGCCTAAGAACCACCTTTGAGGCTCGTGGATATACGGCATGGGATCCTACTTCACCGGCTTTTATCCTTGAAATGAAGGGGGGGAAGACTCTTTGTATTCCGACGATATTTGTCACCTATTCTGGGGAAGCGATGGACTTTAAATTGCCCTTGCTCAAGTCCCAAACCTACCTGGAAGATGCAGCGATAAAGGTCGGACAATATTTCAGTAAGGATATTAACAAAGTTACCGTCACTCTGGGCTGGGAGCAGGAATATTTTCTGATTGATGAAGCTCTGTTTTTGGCTCGTCCCGATTTAGTGATGACCGGTCGAACTTTGGTGGGCAAAACGGCGCCGAAGGGACAACAATTGGACGACCATTATTTCGGAGCCATTCCCGAACGAGTGTATCGCTTTATGCGCGACTTAGAGATCGAGTGCCATAAATTGGGAATTCCCGTTCGCACGCGGCATAATGAGGTGGGGCCCGGACAATACGAATTGGCGCCCATGTTCGAAGAGGTAAATGTGGCGGTAGACCACAACCAGCTGTTGATGGATATGATGGACAAAGTAGCTCTTCGCCATAAACTGCGCGTTTTATTGCATGAAAAGCCATATGAAGAAGTCAATGGATCGGGGAAGCACAACAACTGGAGCATGGCCACGAACACCGGGAAAAACTTGCTGTCTCCCGGCAAAAATCCAGGAAAGAATCTGAGGTTTTTGACCTTTTTTGTGACAGTGATTCGAGCGGTTAAAGCCCATAGTGCTCTATTGAGAGCATCTGTTGCTTCTGCTTCTAATGACCACCGTCTGGGCGCCAATGAGGCCCCTCCGGCTATTATTTCCGTGTTTATTGGACAGGCTTTGACTAAGATTCTTCGCGATATTGAGGAGAAAGAACAAGTGGATGAAAAGGATGTAGCCGAGGTATTGGACTTATTGAGCAAAATACCCAATCTGGAAAAGGATAATACTGACCGCAACAGGACTTCGCCTTTTGCCTTTACAGGTAATAAGTTTGAGATTCGAATGGTGGGCTCTACTATGAATTGTGCGGCACCTATGACAGTCATGAATACTATCGTTGGAGCGCAACTTAGAGATTTTCACGAGAAGGTAGAGGCACAACAAAAAGATGGTGTCGCCTTACAAAGTGCGATTTTAAAGCAAATTCGTAACTACATTACTGAATCGCGGGATATATTGTTTGAAGGGGATGGATACAGTTCAGATTGGGAAGAGGAAGCCAGTCGCCGCGGATTGCCCAATACGCCCAATACGCCGGATGCCCTGCCCGCCTATCTATCGGAATCATCCATTCAATTATTCGGGCAAGCCAATGTGCTATCAGCACGCGAATTGAAAGCGCATTATGAAGTGATGTTGGAAAATTATATTTTGAAGAGACAAATCGAGTCGAGAACCTTGGGTGAAATGGTGTACAATCTCATCATTCCCGTAGCCCTGAAATATCAGTCTGATGTCGCAAAAAATATGAGTCGGTTAAAAGCTTGTGGATGGGATGATGATCAACTATCCGTACAAGACGATATTCTTCATCGCATTCAGGGACAATTACAGATTATACGCGATGGGGTGCAAGCGATGACGGAGTTGCGTAGGGAAGCCCACCAGTATGATGAATCTTCTTGTGCTCAGAAATACGCTGCTGAAATTCTTCCCCTAATGGAAAATATTCGAGTTGGTGTTGACCGTCTGGAGTACCTGATAGATGACGCTACCTGGCCTTTAGTGAAGTATAGAGAAATGCTGTTTCTGCGTTAATGTAAATAGCTTTTCTAGTGAGAACACGAGCCACGAGAAGCCATGGAGCTGGAGTGGAATCAAAATTGGATTGTATATGAAGTTCGGAGCGCTTTTGCTACTCCTTTGCGGATTCTTGTTCAGTCTCTCAGGACAGAATCAAAAGGTATATGTGCATGGTGAGATTCGAGATACAACTGGCGAAGTATTACCCTTCGCCAGCGTCTATTCTTCAAAAACTGATTATGGCACTTCTAGCAATTTAGACGGACGCTATGCCTTCAATATTTTTCCCGGATCCGATCGAATTATTTTTCAGTTTATCGGCTATCAACAACGCACCATATCTGTTGATGCAGCAGTCGGTGATAGCCTGGAGATCAATGTAAAATTGGTGCCCACAGCGCTCGAGTTGGACCAGGTGCTCATAGCTGGTGATCGCAATCCCGCCGATGAAATCATGAGGGCAGTGATGAAAAAGAGACCTGAATATGAGCGATTGTCCAATGCCTATCAGGCTCAAGTCTATATCAAGGGACTGTATCGATTAAAAGATGCCCCGGAGAAAATTATGGGTTTCGATATTGGTGGATTGGACTCTATTATGGGTGATCTACCTACAAACATTATATACCTCTCCGAGACCAGGTCTCAATATGCTCGTTCTGGAAGAAAATCGAAAGAGGAGGTCCAGGCGTCAAAAACCTCGGGAATGAAAAACTTTCCCAGCATTAACAGAGCCTCATTGTTGGATGTTAACTTTTACGAGAGTACCCCCTCTATTTTAGATCGCCCGGTTAAGAGCCCGCTGGCTGATAATGCTTTTGCGCATTATAAATTTTCTCTCTTGGGGCAATACACGGATAATAATGGATATGTAGTGTATAAAATTGGCGTAAACCCCCGTCGTGGAGGTGATCCTTTATTCTCCGGATATATTGAAGTGGTAGATGAAGAGTGGTTTCTGCACGGTTTAGAACTCACCACGGATGGGCGAAGGCTCAATATTGAATTTATAGATACCCTGACTTTGCGCCAGGCATTTTTAGATAGAAAAGGAGCCTCTGTATGGCCCGTGGTCCAGTCAGATTTCAGAATTTCAGGATCGGGCTTTGGATTTGTCGTGGATGGCGGTTTTACAGGCGTAAAGAGTGAATTTATTTTTGATCCGGAAGCATTTACTCTTGATTTCGATCGCGTGCTCTTGAAGTATTCGGAAGATGCTTTGGACAAGGACAGCACGTTTTGGCGAGCAGGGCGCCCCATTCAACTCAGCAGTGATGAACTGCTGGACTATCAAGTAAAGGATAGCATAGCAGAAAGGGTCAGCGATCCTGCATTTCAAGATTCTGTAGATCGGGAGAGGAGCAAGTTTGGACTGATGAATTTACTGTCCAGCTATTCGTATGTCCGCCGTTCAAAGGGGATAAGTTGGTCGGTGAATTCCCCTTTGATCAATATTGAATTTAACCCTACACAAGGTTGGAAAGGGGAGATAGATGGCAATTTCAGAAAGGATTGGAAGGAAGGGCGTCGAAACAAAACCTCATTCGAGATATATGGAAACCTGGGCTATGGGACGGCTGATGAGCGGTGGAGATCCTGGGGACAGCTGGCTTTTCAGCATGGATTGGATCGACCTCTTTTGCTTAAATTGACCGGTGGATACAGATTGAATCAAATTTCTCGTGAACGGCCAATCAGTCTGAATGCGAATCAATTTTCCAATTTGTTTTTCAAAAACCATTTCATTCGGTTTTACGATCAAACGCAGCTTCAACTCGAACTGAATAAAAACCTTGGTGGAGGCTGGGAATGGTCTCAGTCATTCAACTATGAGAACCGATCGTTAGTGCAGAATAACTCAAATTACTCTTTTTTCCTCGAAGAGCGAGATTACCCTGTGAATATCCCGGACCACCAAGATGTGGAAAACAATCCGGAGATATGGCAAGAAAATGAGATACTATTGCTCAAGGGTAGGCTGCAGTATAGACCGGGGCTGAGTTATGTTGATTTGCCCCAGCAGCGGATAGAAGTGCCCGGACAATGGCCTACTTTGGGATTGTCTTATGCCTGGGGAGTCTCGGAGTTTAGCTCTCATTCGGACTTCTTTCGCCTCGAATCAGATGTGAAGTACAATCTCAAAATGGGCATCCTGGGCTATTCAAATTGGGTGGCTAAGGCAGGGACTTTTGTGCGGAATGAACAGCTCACCTTTTTCGACTATAAACACTTTTCCGGCAACCAATTTTATATCTCTAAGGGAGATTACCGAGAGACCTTCTTAAATCTGCCTTACTACCAATTCAGCACTTCCACTGAGTATTTTGAATTCCATTGGCTGCACAATTTCCAGGGGTATCTCCTCAATAAAATTCCCGGGGTGAGAAGACTTGGGTTCGCACTGGAAGCGAAGGGCAGCTACCTCTTTCACGACGATATTGGGCATTATAATGAACTGAGTTTGGGACTGGATCGCCTGGGCTGGGGCTTGTTTCGACTTTTTCGACTGGACCTTGGTTTGAGCTTTGTCGATGGTCAATATCAGGACTGGAGAATCATCTTTGGTTCTCAATTCTCCTTTGATGATTTTACGCAAAAAGGTACTCGCTTGTAATCGGAATTACTTAGGCTTTCCACCGGGTCAAAGAGAGATACATAATGACTCCACCCAGAATCATCATAATCAGGTAGATGAGGAAACCTAAGGCGTCCGAAAAATTGGACATAAAACTCATAAAGGCCAATTGAAGACCCGTCATATTGAGAATGATGGAGGTGAGACCAATGCCAAGTAATGCAAAGCCTATGAGAGCGCCAATGGGTTTCTTTTTCATGTTGGTATATCTTCTGTACAGGGGTCAAAGATACGAACAAGAATGAGTTATAGAAGTTGGCTGTATTCCATTATTATTGTAAGTCGACTTTCTTCTAAAGCCTCACACCAATTTATTTGTAGCAATCACCGAATAATAGTATCTTCCGAATCAAAGTTTTTGGTCTATGATTCAACTGATAGAGTGTCCCAGAGATGCCATGCAAGGGCTGGATGAGTTTATTCCCACTCAGCAGAAAATTGATTACATCAATCAATTGCTGAAGGTGGGGTTCCATACCATTGATTTTGGAAGCTTCGTTTCACCCAAGGCGATTCCGCAAATGCGAGATACTGCGGAGGTGCTGGCCGGACTCGATCTAAATGATCATAGCCCGGAATTATTGGCCATAGTAGCCAATACCAGGGGAGCTAAAGACGCTTGTTCTTTTAAAGAGGTCGATTACCTCGGATATCCATTCAGCATTTCCGAAACCTTCCAATTGCGAAATACGAATGCCACAATTCAGGACTCCGTCGATCGCCTGCAAAGGATCACTGATCTGGCCTATAAAAACGATAAGAAAATGGTCGTGTATATTTCCATGGGTTTTGGCAACCCCTACGGCGATGAATGGAATGCGGATATCGTTAAGCACTGGGTCGAACAGTTGATTGC
>JAWLFI010000060.1:0-13536 GCA_041685645.1 Saprospiraceae bacterium
GATTCGGGCATTGAGTTGCACCGGTTCAATATAATCTGCCAGATATGTGATTAATTCGGACAGTAGATGTTCTTCCAGCTCCAGGCTTTTTTCCTCTGCAGTGAGAATTTTCTCTTCAAGTTCTTTTAGTTCTTCGGAAATATATCGCTCTGCATTGGTAAGGGTTTGTTTGCGTACCCAATGATCGGGGACCAGCCCCTTATTCTTGTATTTGTTCGTGACTTCCAGGTAATAACCAAAAACATTATTGAATCCAATTTTGAGGTTGTTGATTCCCGTCGCTTCGGCTTCCTTCACCTGGATGTTGACCAGAAGTTGTTTACTGTCTCTGATGATGGTTCGGAAATCATCTAATTTTGGCTCATAGCCATCGGCAATTACTTTTTCCTTTCCCACAGAGGTTGGTGGTTGTTCTACGAGCGCAGATTCGATCTTGCGACGTACAGTAGGGCAATCATTGAGCGCAGAAATCATAGGGGATAAGCCTTTGCTGTCTGCTTTTTCCAGTGCTTCGCGAATCTTTGGAATGGTATCAAGGGCTGTTTTTAATTGGCCTATTTCTCTCGGATTAATTTTGTGCGAAGGTACTTTAGAAACCAGGCGCTCCAGGTCGCCAATAGGAGATAAGAGTTCCCGCAGCTGATCGAGATCTGAGGTGTGTTGGACGTAGTGTTCTACGATTTCGTGTCGTCGATTGATTTCTTCCAGGTCGGTTAGGGGTAATACTACCCATTGTTTGAGTTGCCGCGCACCCATGGGAGAAATAGTGTCATCTAATATCTTGTACAATGGAATTCCGGTGGGGTGTGGGCTATCCAGTAATTCGAGATTTCTGATGGTGAATCGATCTAGCCATACATATTCGTCGTTTTGCAGGCGGCGAATCGTATTGATATGTGCAGATTGGTTGTTTTCCGTGGTCGTTAAGTATTGCAAGGCAGCGCCGGCGGCAATTTGAGCGAGTTCCAACTCTTCAATACCAAAGCCTTTGAGGTTTTGGGTCTGAAATTGATGGAGCAGTTTGGGGCGAGTAAAGTCCAGGGAAAAGATATAATCCTCCAATCCGTAGGTATAAAAGTCACTACCTATTTTGGGTAAGAGTTCCTCTTCTCTGTCTTTAGAATAAATCACCTCGCTGGGGCGAAGGCTTTGGAGCAGTTTATCTACGTGAGAAAAAGGGCCTTCGCTGACAAAAAACTCGCCAGTCGAGAGGTCCAGAAAAGCAATGCCAATTCGATCCGGGGTGTAGTGAATGGCCGCCAGGTAGTTATTGGATTTGTGGTCTAATAGCTGGTCATTCATGGCTAAGCCGGGAGTGACCATCTCGGTGACGCCGCGCTTGACGAGCTTTGTCGTCTTGGAGGGTTTTTCCAGTTGCTCGCAGATAGCCACGCGCAGTCCTGCTTTAACGAGTCGGGGCAGGTAGAGGTCGAGGGAGTGGTGGGGAAATCCCGCAAGTGCAATATTGCTCCCACCATTATTGCGACTCGTCAGGGTGATGCCCAAAATATCTGAGGCAATTTTGGCATCCTCACCAAAGGTTTCGTAAAAATCACCAACGCGATACAACAGCAAGGCATCGGGATATTTCCCCTTCATTTTGAAGTACTGATTCATGAGAGGGGTGGTCTTCTTAGAGGCACTCTTCTTTTTACTCAAATTGCTTTTTGTGTAAAAGTAAGAAGTAATTTAGAAATACCCAGTGAGAGGACTATCGAGATGCAAATCCGCATCAATTGTTTTAATGATGATGAGGCATTTTTTCGGTACAGAGTAGCCGGGGAGTCATTTCTCGATGCGCGAAAGTCGAATCAACCGTCTTCGGGTGAGGGATAGGAAGGGCGCGATCCGGCTCTGCCGGTGAAGCGGTCCGAGAATCGCCATTGGCGATTTCGAGGACGGAACCCCTGCATAGCCCGACCGCGAGTCCTCGAGCTTCGCGAATGCGAAGTCTCGGGGCGAGTGGGCACCCCCAAAACCACATTCATAAAGTAGGAAAGAGTTGAAAAAGGCGAAAGTGACAGCTGCTCTTTTATTATAGAAAGAATGTGTTATTTTTGTAGAAGTAAAAACAATAATTATGCTGCGCAAGTTACAGGATTTGGACCCGGAAGATTACCAAACATTAGTGAATGCATTGCCTATGATTGCCGTCCTGATTGGATCGGCTGATAATGGATATATAGATGAAAAGGAAATTGATGCCTCAAAGCGAATCGCCGTCATTCGCTCGCATTCCTTTGATGCAGATTTGAAAGAGTTTTACGCTGATGTAGCAAGGGATTTTGAGGAGAAAATTCAGGATATTATTGAAGTGACGCCCCGGGATAAGGAAGATCGACAGGCATTTTTATCCGACGAATTATCGAAAGTGACGCCCGTTTTATCGAAATTGCAAGAGGATTTGGCGGTGCGTTTGTACGAATCTATGAAGTCATTTGGCTACCATACGGCTCAATCATCAGGAGGATTTTTGGATTATTTGAGCATTTCAGCAGAAGAACAGGCTTTGGTCGATTTGAAAATGATAGACTACAAATCGAGTATTTAGTGCACGACGATTTTCTCCCGGTGGATTCCTGAATCTCCGTAAAAAACTGCAATATATACTCCGGCCGGCAACTGCGGACTGAATGACTGGCGGTTCGAGTGCGTAATTGTAGCGACTTTTTGTCCCGATAGCTGGTAGATGTTGAGTTGATTCCAGGTTTCGTTTTGGTCAAATTGTATCGCTGCCCCGCTATTCATGGGATTAGGGAAAATGCGTGAATCTTTAGTTTGTTCCGGCCGTCTGGGGTTAGAAGTGGTGCAAAATCCATCTTCTTCGGGTAGAACGGTCAAGTAATATTCACCGGGAAAGACGGTACCGGGAAAGCTAAAGTTTTGACGTCCCAGCCCCGTAAAGGTAATGTTGAGTGAGAGCGAGAGTTCATAGTTTCCGGGGGGCGTACCGGGAGGCACGGTACCGTAAAGGAGCAGGCATCCCGAGGTGAGTGCCGGCATTCTGCAGTCAGCGGGCACGCAGAGATAGTCTATACCTTCAGGAAGACCTTCGATGGCATTTTCAGTGGCCACATCTGCGGATATGATTTCCAAATCAAGGGTAGTTCCAAAAAGGTCAACTTCAATAGAGTCCGGAATGATAACAGTGAGCGTATATTCGTAATACTCTCCGATACAGGCCGGTTGGTCAATGCCACCATCGGGATTTTCCACTGTAATGGGAGCGGGGTACACTCCGGCAGTGGAATCAGCGTACATTTCATCGGGTTCGCAGCTTTGGGCGGCAACGGAATTGAGCAGCATGGAACTAAAAAGTAGAAAGGAGAGCCAAAAATAATGTTGCATAGTGGTATATTTGAGGATACGCATGAAACTCTATCAAATATATCAAATCTTTGCGATATTCTGCATGCCCTTTATTATGAATGGGCAGGAGGAGGTCAATTTGCAGCTTGTAGATGCAAAGGACAGTCTCGCCTTGCCCTATGGTGAGGTCATATCCGATGAGGGGGGATCCTTAACTACAGATCGCGAGGGTTGGGTGAAAGTGAAGTCGGGAAGGAGCTACACTTTTGTTTATTTGGGCTATGAATCGCGTGAGGTATTTATTTCAGCCGGATCAAAGTCGGGGAGAGTAATCGGTCTGAGTATGAGTACTCAATTGCTAGATCAGGCCGTAGTGACGGGTAATCGGAGTGGGCAGCGCCTGTTGGATGCCATTGCGCCCCTGGATGTGATGCCGGCCTCTTTTTTAAGTCACCGGACCACGCCGGACATCACCCAAATGATGAATCGCATGCCGGGGGTACAAATGGTAGATGGGCAGATTAGTATTCGAGGCGGGGCGGGCTATGCGTTCGGCGCCGGCAGCCGGGTCGCTTTATTGCTCAATGGCATACCTATGTTGCAGCCGGATGCCGGTACAATCAGCTGGAATGATCTTCCTTTGGAGCTTTTGCAGCGCACCGAAATAGTAAAAAACTCATCTACTGTGCTCTATGGTTCTGCGGCATTGAACGGGGTAGTACAAATGAAGACCTGGCCATTGGAGTCGGACACGACGATGTCTGAAGTACTATTTGCATCCCGGGCGATAGGGGGACCTTCAGATTCCGAAAAACAATGGTATGATGCGCCGCGTATGTCTTATTGGGGCCATGCGACGCACAGCGATCTTAAGGGGCGTTTTCAATGGCAGGGTAGTCTGCGCTGGGAAGATGAAGAAAATCATCTCAAGGACTTTTATCAAAAGCGGGCACGAGCCTCATTTTTTGGCAAGTTTATTATCGACGAAACTACTGAGGTGGGTGTTCAAACCCTGGTGAATCGATCGGAAAACAACTCTTTTCTGTATTGGAAAGACGCTGGGAGTGGCGCGAATGTAGGAGATAGTTCGAGTTATATACTGAATGAAGTGCTTCGTTGGCAAATTGATCCCTATTTCAAGAAGACATATAGGGACGGTCGCCAACATTATTTGCAGGGTCGCATCTTTCAATCTGAGAATCAAGCAACGGATAATAGGGGAAATAGTGTAGTACAGTACTTATTGCATTACCAATACAGCCATCCGACTTTTGGCGGTTTGGGGCGATGGGTTAGTGGAGCTCTAACTCAGGCCTTTCAAAGTAGTGCAGCACTTTTTGGAGATGGTAGTTTTTGGTCTTATAATGCGGCAGCCTTTTCTCAATACGAGCACGATGTAAGCTCGAGGCTCACCTTGATGGCCGGTGTTCGCGCAGAATATAATGGTCAGTTTCCGGGCATTGTAGAGTTCAACGGAGAAGAAGTTCAGGCCGATGCGGAAGAATGGCAGCCACTTTTCTCAGCGGGCTTGAATTATGAGCCATGGCGGGGATTTGCCGTTGCCATGCACTGGGGACAGGGCTATCGTTTTCCTACAATTGCTGAGAAATTTATTGCGACGGCATTGGGACCTACAGTGATTTCGCCCAATCCCAATTTAGTTTCTGAAATTGGAGAGAGTTATAACCTGAGTATCAAGCAAATGGTGTCCATCGGGGAGTGGCGCACCATTCTCCGGGGAGATTTGTTCTTGATGCAGTACGATAACATGATTGAGTTCGGTTTGCAGAATCCGGTTTTGGGTTTTCAGGCGTTGAACATAGGAGATACGGATA
The DNA here is from genome assembly GCA_041685645.1 of Saprospiraceae bacterium. Lineage (GTDB taxonomy): Bacteria > Bacteroidota > Bacteroidia > Chitinophagales > Saprospiraceae > JAWLFI01. The sequence continues at coordinate 5,145 of JAWLFI010000060.1, forward strand.
TTCGGGGATTGGAATTCAGTGCGCTGGGAGAAGTTCAAACAGGAGATTTGTCGGCAGATGTATTATTGAGCTACACCTATATTGACCCGACCTATCGCAATTTTAGCGAAGATATTCAGGCGCGGTCTTCTATTGATGAGAATATACTCAAATATCGCGTCCAGCATCAGGGATCTTTTCAACTGGGCTTGAGTTGGCAGGGATGGCAATGGAGTATCAGCAGTTTGTACAATTCCAATATGGACGCCATTGACGCTTTGTTGGAGTTGTTTGTCGTACCCGGCTTGCAGGATTATCGAAGGGAGAATAGCACGGCCTTTTGGCGATGGGATATGAGTTTCGGTTACGCCTGGCCTCGATGGCGCATCATGCTCGATGGTGAGAATATCACCAATGTGGAATACAGCCTTCGCCCCGGTTTATTAGAAGCTCCGCGAAACATCAGTTGCCAGCTTCAGTATCGATGGTAGCCCTACTTGTGGAAAACTCGCTTTTACGCTCACAGCCCTTGTTGAGAATGCTGTGAAAGGTGACTTTAGGAGAAAACAAATCAGATTTAATAAAATGTAAATATTTCACTTATATTTGCGGCGTTTAACGTAATTCTATACAAGAATAAGAAGAACCAAATTATGCAGGGAAAGGGTATTATTAAATTCTTTTTGGTGGTGTTGACCATCGTGTGTGCGATACAGTATTTATATTTATTGCCGACGAGAGGAATAGAGCAGGATGCCGAAGAATTTGCAGAAATGCAGGCTCAGGGAATCGAAGATGAACTGAATTACAGTGAGAAATTCAGGGATGCAAGGAATCGCTATCTCGATTCTATCTCAGATGAGGTAGTTGTAAAGATCCCCTTACTGAAGGAGTTTACTTACAACGAACTCAAGTCTCAGCAGTTAGCACTGGGCTTGGATTTGAAAGGAGGAATGAGTGTGGTCTTACAGGTGGATTTGGAGGATTTCCTCAAGACCTTAGCGGACAACAATTCAGATTCTGACTTTCAGAAGGCGCTTTCACTGGCTTCAGAGCGCATGAGTGCCAATCAATCTGACTATATTAGTCTTTTTGGAGAGGCCTTTCAAGAGGTCGCTCCCGACGATAAATTGGCGCGCATATTTGCGAGAAATGCGTCTCTGCGCGAAGACATAAACTTCGAGACCTCGAATAGAGAGGTATTGGATATTTTGCGCCAGCGCGCAGACGAGACGGTCGAGTTGACTTTCAAGCGATTAAAGGACAGGATCGATAAATTTGGAGTCACACAACCCAATGTGTCTTTGGATGATACGAGAGATCTGATTTTAGTAGAACTCCCCGGAGTGGACAATCCCGAACGCGCTCGCTCGTATTTACAAGCGACGGCCAAACTAGAATTTTGGGATATCTACCGATTCAATGACGATGGGATTCAAAGTGCCTTTAGAGCAGCCAACGAGAAATTGAAAAAGGAAATGGAAACTGATTCAGGTGAATCAGATGATTCAGATGATGCAGATGATGCAGATGATGCAGGAGAAGCAGAGCCAGATACTTTAGCCACTCAAGACACGACCTCAATGGTCTCTGATACTGGTAGCGAAGACCAGGCCGATGACTTGTTGGCAGATATGGATGAGGAGTTGGGACCTTTATTTGAGAAACTCACATTGAATAGCTCGACGGAACAAGGAGTCACAATGCCCCTATCGGTGATGGGTACGGCGCGTGATAATCAGAGGGGTGCTGTGATGGATATGCTGCAGAAGCCGGATATCAAAAGCTTATTTCCCCGTGATATTAGTTTCAAGTGGTCTGCAGATCCGGTTCGGGATTTCGAAACGGGAAAGTTGACGAAGGATTATCAGCTCTATGCCATTAAGATGCCAAGAGGACCCAATAACCCACCATTAGCGGGAGACCACATTACCGTAGCGCGATCTAATCCGGATCCGACATCCGGTGAGGTGGCTGTATCGATTTCCATGGATCAGGAGGGCGCTCGAAAGTGGGCCAATATGACCACAAAGGCCTCTCAAGACAATAATCGAGAGATTGCTATTTTGTTGGATGATGAGGTAGTGAGTGCTCCTCGAGTAAATCAACCGATCGTTTCCGGCGATAGTCAAATCACCGGAGACTTTTCCATTCAGGAAGGACAAGACTTAGCGAATATCTTGCAGATTGGTAAATTGCCCGCTCAAACCAAAATTATTCAGGAGTCTGTTATTGGACCCAGCCTCGGAGATGAAAATATTAGAAAGTCCATGTATTCTCTCTTTATCGGGTTCTTCCTGGTACTGGTCTTTATGATTTTATACTACGGAAGTAGTGGTATAGTTTCCATTTTATGTCTCTTTGCGAATCTATTTTTCATTTTTGGCGCGCTGTCCTCTTATGGCACGGTGTTGACTTTGCCGGGAATTGCCGGGGTAGTATTAACCATCGGTATGGCGGTTGATGCCAATGTGATCATTTTTGAGCGTATTCGAGAAGAATTGAGGGACGGCAAAGGTTTGAAACTCGCCGTTTCGAACGGGTTTAAATACTCCTATTCCGCCATTATAGATGCCAACGTAACGACCATTCTGGTTGCCATCGTTCTGGCTTATTTTGGACTAGGTCCTATCAAAGGTTTTGCTGTAGTTTTGATCATTGGTGTGATCTCTACCCTACTAACAGCTGTTCTGTTTTCACGTTTGGTGATCGATTGGTGGTTGGCTAAGGATAAAAACCTGACGCTGAGTTCTTCTTTCTCGAAGGGGTTATTTGCCAATCCTAAAGTCAATTGGTTGGGCAAACGCAAGGTCGCGTACGCGATTTCCAGCGCAATCATTCTCATTGGAATCGGCTCCTTTTTTGCCCGTGGCTTTGAGCTTGGGGTTGATTTCAAAGGTGGATATTCTTATAATGTAGAGTTTGCAGAAGAGGTGGAGGTAGATCCACAGCAATTGCGGGAAGTACTCGCCCAGGTGTACGGAGAACAACCCGTCGTAAAGGCGGTGGACACTCGCAATACTTACAATATTACTACATCCTACGCTATCGATCAGGATGGTGATCAAGTCGATGAGGAAGTGATGAGTTTGCTTCACGAGGGAGTAAATGAAGTCGTTGGCGGAGATTTGGATTATGAGCGATTCAAGCGCTCAGATATTTCAGGTACTCACGTGACGAGTTTCAGCAAAGTGGGTCCAATCATTGCCGATGATATTGTGACCAGCTCGTATTACGCGACTGTGTTTGCATTGATACTCATCTTCTTGTATATCTTTATTCGATTTAGTAAGTGGCAATACAGTATGGGAGCCATTGTGGCTCTATTCCACGATACGCTGTTTTTATTAGCTATTTTCTCCATCGGTCACGGTTGGCTTCCGTTTTCCCTGGAAATAGATCAGGCGTTCATAGCAGCATTGCTTACTGTCATCGGTTATTCGATTAATGATACGGTAGTTGTATTTGACAGAATTAGAGAGTTTGCCAATACCTATACCAGTCGCTCCAAGGAGAATGTTGTGAATATGGCGATTAACAGTACGATTAGTCGTACAGTCATCACCTCATTTACAACCTTATTGGTAGTTTCGATCTTGTTTGTATTTGGAGGAAATAGTATCAAGGGATTTGCCTTCGCCTTAGTTTTGGGGGTTCTTGTGGGTACATATTCGTCTGTTTTTATAGCCACTCCTGTCATGTCCGATTTAACACCGGACTTTTCCGGGGGAACTTCAAAGAAAGCAGCAAAGAATATAGCAGAGAAGAAATCCTAACGGAATAAATCAAATTTCAAATTAATTTTAGGGTGTGCTACAACAGTAGTACACCCTTTTTTCGTTATGTTTACTATTATGAACAGTGCATCAGTGGGTAAAATGAGATTGGGCGTATTCTTTCTTTTCTTCGTCGGGCTGGCGGCATGCACCACGACGCAGAAGATTGATTCCGGAGAGATGGCCATGGAATATAAGCAGTATTATCTGGCGACTCAATTGCTAAAGGATGAAATTCAGGCAACACAATACACTGAAGCAAAAGCCCGCAAAGCTTTCTTAATCGGCCGCTCTTCAGAGCAGATGAACGATTGGGAGGAAGCTCGGCATTGGTATGAAAAAGCATACGATTGGGGCTATGGTCAGCCCGCTTTGTACCGCTTAGGGCTCGCCCTTAAACGGAGTGAAAATTACGAGGAGGCCGTTCGCATATTTAAGCAACTCTATGGGCAAGAGCCCAATAATCAAAGTTATAGACGCGAAATAGCAGCAGTTCAGCAAGCTCTTCTGCGAATGGAATCCGCCAAAAAAGATTCCATTGAAATAGAACACTGGGACTATAATTCTCCCCACAGCGACTTCGCTCCGGTAATTCGCGATGACATCATGTACTTTAGTTCTGATCGCAGGACCAGTACCGGAGACGAATTGTATCAATGGACCGGTCAAAAATTTATGGATGTTTTTGAATGGCCCATGAAGGCAGCCGGTATTTCACCAAAACCAACGGATTTGCCATTGAATACGGCCGATCACGAGGGAGGAGTGGCCTTTCATCCCAACGGCCAGGAATTGGTTTTTACGCGCTGTGCACAGGAGGATATCCATTATGATCTCTATTGTAGACTGTACTCCTCCGTTCGGGTGGATGGGCGCTGGACCACTCCTGAGCCCCTGCCATTTTTGGAGCCCGAGGTGAATTATATGCATCCTGCATTCAGCTCCGATGGCAGCACTTTATACTTTAGTAGCGATCATCCCGACAATATCGGATTGCAAGATCTCTGGCAAGTTCGATATGAGGATCGAAGCTGGGGAATGCCCAGAAATATGGGGCAGCGCATCAATACATTGGGACGAGAAGGCTTTCCCACGATATTTGAAGACACCCTCTTTTTTTCCTCTGATTATAGAGTCGGTATGGGAGGCTACGATATTTTTAGTTCCTATGAACACCCCAGACTGGGGTGGTTGCCACCTCAACCCTTGCCCTATCCCATCAATTCCGGTTCCGATGATATGTCCTATCTCATTACGGAACGCACGAGCAGCGGCACTTCGGGCTATTTTGTCAGTTCCAGGGGCAGCAGCAGCTTAGGAGATAATATTTACCAATTTTTTCATCATCCCGTGGAAGAGGACACAACTGTTGTAGATGAGGAAAGTCTGCTGACCCTCGAGATTCGCGTCAAAGGGGAAGTGTATCGCCAGCTCAATGATCCCAATAGTGGAATTCTCGAGCGCAAAGCCCTTTCAGATGCCCGGCTCGACATCATTGAGGGGAGTAATATTCAGTCCAGATCAACAAATTTTAGGGGCTCATATGAAATGCCGGTGCAGCCCAATCGCGAATATTTTATCGTGGCCTCAGCGGATGGATTTCTAAATAAATCGACCACTTTTTCAACTTTCGGCATACCCGAAGGAACTGAAGAGGTGTATTTGGTGGAATTGGTTCTGCCTCAAAAAATCACCAATCAGGAAATCGTTCTGGAAAATATTTACTACGATTTTGATGAGTCCGATATTCGCTCAGATGCCGCTTTGGTTCTCGACACATTAACTCAATTACTGTCCGATAATCCCGACATTAGCATTCAGCTCAATTCGCATACCGACTGCCGGGGAGACGAATCATATAATCAAGAACTATCCCAGGCTCGCGCCCAGTCTGCAGTCGACTATCTGATTCGCAATGGCATTGACAGGAATCGTCTAACTGCGCAGGGATTTGGCGAGAGTCGACCCGAAGTAGAGTGTTTATGCGAGCTGTGCACAGAGGAAGAACATCAGGCCAACCGGAGAACTTCTTTTACCATATTATCTGATGATTAATTTTTTTTGGGTGTGCCCCCCGAGGCCCCTGCGGGCCGCTCGGGGGTCGGGCTATTCAGGGGTTCCGTCACGCCGATGGCGTGACCACTTCGCCCCATAATTTAGGGGCTCGTGCCCTTACTATCCCTCACACAATAATATCTGAGAGCGATCGAAATTCTACCAACCTTTTTATTATCTTGATAGGTAAGCATATAAAGGATCATAAATAATTACACTTATGAAAAAGGCATTGATTTTTGGCTGGGGAATTTTGTTGCTCTCTTTTTGGGGCTGTGAATCGGATTCGCATGGATTGGAAGATGGTTTAGGGGATAGTGCCGGCATTTCCGGAGAGGGGTCCGGGGGAAGTGGCGGAAATGGCTCGGGAAGTGAACAGGATCCGGATCAATCGGGATTGATAACGGCTGCAGAGTGGAATGATCTGGACCATTGGACGTATTGGTTAGAACTTTTGCAAAAAGAAGAGTTTGAGGATTTTCCTGAGTATTGGGGCATTTATCCATTACAGCGTCTTTCCCTCATCCTTCGAGATGCCGGAACTCCGGTTATTGATGCTAGTGTAGAATTAGTGCAGGCTGGGAATACCGTTTGGAAAGCCCGGACGGACAATACGGGTTCCGCTGAATTGTGGCCCAATTTATTCGACCCGGACTTCACCTCAGGGAATTACAGTCTTGTGATTGAAGGCGAAGAAGTAGAACAACCGGTGGAGTGGTACCAGACAGACCAGCTTATGGAAATTGAATGGAGTGCAACCAATGTAAACACGACAGCAGTGGACATTGCCTTTGTTGTCGATGCCACGGGGTCAATGGGCGACGAACTGAGTTTCTTGCAGGATGATATGGAAAATATGCTGGCCAAATTCGCAATTGAACATTCTCAATTTGACCTGCGCACGGGTACCGTGTTTTATCGAGATGAAGATGAAGAGTATTTGGTGAAACATTCCGACTTTACGTCCGATTTGGGCAGCACTGTAAATTACATTCAAGAGCAGTCAGCCAATGGCGGTGGTAATTATCCGGAGGCAGTGCACAGCGCACTTAAGACTACTCTCAACGATTTGAGTTGGTCCCGGCAGGCTCGCACTCGTATCGCCTTTTTGATTTTAGATGCTCCCCCTCACTATGAGCCTCAGGTGCTTGACGATTTGAGGAGTTCCATTAAGGGTTTGTCCGAAAAGGGAGTGAAATTGATTCCCATCAGCGCTAGTGGCGTTGATAAACCTACTGAATTTTTGATGCGGATGATGAGTATTGCCACGAATTCGACCTATGTATTCATCACCAATGACAGTGGAATCGGAAATGATCACATTGAAGCAAGCGTGGGTGAGTATGAAATCGAATATCTCAATAATTTGATGTTGCGTCTGATGGAAACCTACAGCGAGTAAAAGGGAGTGAACAGATACCTGTTTTTACATATTGTCTCCACAAGAACTGCTAAAGTGGAGATCCTTTGCAACAATTCGAGTGATTTACTCTTTGTATGATTGAGAAGGAGTTGAAACTTGGGAGTTGAATGACATGCTTATTCTGCTTGACTTTTGCCGTCCTTTTTGTCATCATCCATTTAGGGATGGTTGTTTCTGCTTAACAATAATCGACAGGCTTTAACGAGAAGAGCTTAGTACAGGCACTGAAGGTCAAATCTCAAGAACAATATTAGTTAAACAGAGCATCGTTACTACCTCGGTTTTTGAACCATTCATCCCAAACTTTCGATATGTCATTTTCCATTTTCTTTCTTTTTGTATTTGAGCTATTTGTTCCCTCATATTTTTACGGTCATCACTAATAGTATTTGAAGTATGAGTTTCCTTACACTTTGTGTTTTACTTTCCAGCCTTTCTTTTCTTATTTATGGGATCTCCTATTTTACATCTCCCCATATGAAAAGTGAGTTTCAGCGCTTTCAACTGGAAAAGTGGGGAATTCGGGTTGTGGTTTTGGAGATTTTGGGAGCTTTGGGCTTGCTCCTTGGATTGGCATTTAACTTTCTTCTGATCTTTTCATCTGGCGGTCTGAGTCTGCTTATGCTCTTGGGGGTAGTGGTCCGATTGAAAATAGGGGACAAGTTATTCGAAATTCTTCCCGCGCTTATTTTTATGCTCTTGAATGGATACATATTTATGGAAGCATTAAAATAAGAGCCTGGCACCGAGGGGATTTCAGTCCAAAATGATCGTTCAAAGGTTCGTAGGACAAGAGGAAAAGCTGCACATTAGAAAAGAAAAAATCAGCAGTTAATATAGCTGCCAGGACAAGTCCTCTAAGCATGAAAAAGGTAAAAGGCCAAGGAATGAGCCCTAAAAGTACAAGCATTTTTTGCCCTTGTGGCCATACACATCAACTTACGATTGCTTATGTACTCACAAAAAGGATAGCAGACAATAACTGATTAGAACCCCGAAAGGCCATACGCGTCAACTTACCATTGCTTATGTTTCTCACAATAAGGGTAGCAGATAATATCTGATTAGAACCCCGACAGGGGTTCAACCTCAATAGCCCCGGGCGACAGCCCGGGGTGGACAATGCACTCCACATTCAGAACCCTGAAAGGGTTCAATA
>JAWLFI010000061.1:0-13523 GCA_041685645.1 Saprospiraceae bacterium
TTCCATATAATACTGATCTTTTTGGACTAAACCCCAGCCCTGAGCATAAAATTCATAACTTTTCAAGTTTAAAGTGAGTGTTCCCTCCCGTTCGTCTTCAATCATGTCGCGGACGAGAAACAGGGCAGCTCGGCTCGGTTTTCCCAGAACCTGTACCGTGTCAAATCCGAGAAATCGCTTATTTCTAAAGAGTCTTTTCTTAGCGATCACACTGTCCAGGTTCTCTTTCCACGATATGCTGTAATGGAGGAGCTCAAGGGAGTCTACCAGGTCAAAAGCAAAAACATTTTGGGTCATGATCTCAGCAGGTACTTGTCGGCTTTGGTCTCCGTCGGGAAAAAAGAGAAGCAATTGTTCCTGAATCCAACCATTAGAGACTTTTCTTTCAACGCTCAATTGTTGTTGCTGGAAATCGCTGCCGTACACAGTGGTCATGAGAAACAGGCTATCCTGTTCTTCTTTAGTGGTGAAATACCAGTATTCGGGACCACTTCGAAAACCCTGCTCCTCAAATTGGTACACAATGCCATCTTCCAGAGCAGCCCGGGGTAAATAATATCCCGATAAAGGCATGGAGGAGTCCATTAGGCAGCCGATCCAGAAGAAAAGGACAAAAGCCGAAAGGGAAGCGACAGCAAAAAGATTTGACTTTCTCATTTTGGGATTCAAGATTGATAGACCTGTTGTGAAACAATAAAAGTGCAGCAACGTTTTTAATAACACTTATTAAATAAGGTATCTACGAGCAAAATATTATCTTTGCATACCTTTTTATACAAATATAAGGAAGCTTTAAACTTATGTTAGACGCAATCACAAAATCGCTAAAAAAGATCTTTGGAACGAAGCAGGATAAAGACGTTAAGCGCTTTATGCCTTTGGTAGATGAGATCAATGAAATATACGCAGGTCTGTCGGAAATATCCGATGATGAACTTCGCAATAAAACCTTTGAATTTCGGGAACGCATTTCGGAATATCTATCTGATATAGATGGTGATTTGTCCGAAATAGAAAAAGAAGCGGAGTCGTCAAGTGATATGCTTCAGAAGGAAAAACTCTACGAGGACTTTGACGCTTTGAGAAAGGAGCGAGATGAACACCTGGAGGAGATCCTGGAAGAGATTCAGGCTGAGGCCTTTGCCGTGGTAAAAGAGACCTGCCGTCGATTCAAGGAGAACGAAGAAATCCGAGTCCAGGCCACGGATCACGACCGAGATTTGGCGGCGGATAAGTCAAAGACCCATGTCAGCATTCAGGGTGATTCAGCCATTTGGAAAAATCGATGGATTGCAGCAGGGACTGAAATCGTATGGGATATGGTTCACTACGATGTGCAGTTGATTGGTGGTTTAGCCCTGCACTCAGGGGTCATTGCCGAGATGGCTACGGGTGAGGGGAAAACTTTGGTGGCTACCTTACCGGCCTATTTGAATGGATTGTCGGGACAAGGCGTTCACGTGATTACAGTAAATAATTATTTGGCGCGACGCGATGCTGAGTGGATTGGGCCCATTTTAGAATTTTTGCATTTGACGATAGACTGCATCGATAAATACAAGCCCCATTCTTCGACGCGGAAGGAAGCTTACAATTGCGATGTGACCTACGGAACCAACAACGAGTTCGGTTTTGATTATTTGAGAGACAATATGGTGCGTTCACTAGAAGAGCGCGTGCAGGGCAAGCACCACTTTTGCATGATTGATGAGGTGGACTCGGTGCTCATAGACGATGCGCGAACACCATTGATTATTTCCGGCCCCATTCCCAAGGGCGATCAAGTGCAGGAGTACGACGCGATCAAGCCGAAAGTGGAATCCTTGATTGCAGCGCAGAAAAAATTGGCGCTGGAATATCTCGCCAAGGCCAAAAAACTGTTTCAGGAAGGAGCTCTGGGCTATGATGAGGGAAAAATGGGCATGGAGTTATTACGTGCCTATCGCGCATTGCCAAAATCTCGACCACTGATAAAGTTTTTGAGTCAGGACGGGGTGAAAATCGAACTGCAAAAAGCAGAAAACTTCTATATGCAGGAGCAGTCCAAAAATATGCATATTGTAGATGAGCCCTTATTATTTACCATTGATGAGAAAAACCGCATCGTAGATTTAACGGAGAAAGGAGCAGAGTTTATGGCTCGAGGCCAGAATGATCCTTCCTTTTTTATCATGCCTGATATTACTACCGAGATGGAGGAGATCAGCAGCGATGACAGTTTGACGGAAGAGGAGAGTCAAAAGAAAAAGGAAGAATTGATTTCCGAATATACAGAAAAGTCACAGCGACTGCACTCAACCCAGCAATTACTCAAGGCATATACTCTCTTTGAGAAAGATCAGGAATACGTGGTGATGGATGGTCAGGTAAAAATTGTCGATGAGCAGACGGGGCGAATGATGGAAGGTCGCCGGTATTCTGACGGTTTGCATCAGGCGCTGGAAGCCAAAGAGAATGTAAAAGTAGGTGAGCTCACGCAAACCTATGCCACTGTAACCTTGCAGAATTATTTCAGGATGTATCACAAATTATCCGGTATGACGGGTACAGCTGAGACGGAAGCAGGGGAATTTTGGGAGATTTACAAGTTGGACGTCATGGTGATTCCAACCAATAAGCCCATTGTTCGAGATGATAGAGAAGATTTGGTGTACAAAACTGCACGGGAAAAGTACAATGCCGTGATAGAGGAGATTGGAGAGCTCACGAGTCAGGACCGACCGGTTCTGGTAGGTACGACCTCGGTCGAGATTTCGGAGAAATTGAGCCGGATGCTCAAATTGCAAAAAATAAAGCACAATGTGCTGAATGCAAAACAACACCAGCGAGAAGCTGATATTGTAGCAGAAGCGGGTCATCCCGGTGCCGTTACCATCGCCACCAATATGGCAGGGCGTGGTACGGATATTAAATTGGCGCCCGGGGTGAAAGAATCGGGCGGTTTGGCCATTGTAGGAACGGAGCGGCACGACTCTCGCCGGATTGACCGCCAGTTGCGCGGTAGAGCCGGACGTCAGGGGGACCCGGGTTCTTCTCAGTTCTTCGTTTCTCTGGAGGATGACTTGATGCGTATGTTCAACTCTAACCGAATTGCTAAAGTCATGGATTTTCTCGGTCATGAAGACGGAGAAGTCATTCAGCACAAGCGAATTACCAAGTCTATTGAGACGGCGCAGAAAAAGGTAGAGGAAAACAACTTTGGTATTAGAAAGCGCTTGCTCGAGTACGATGATGTAATGAACATTCAGAGAGAGGCGATTTACAAAAAGCGCGAAAATGCCTTATCCGGTGAGCGCTTGCGGGTCGATCTCAATACCATGTTTATGAGCATGGTGGATATTATCGTTCAGGACTACAAAGAAGTGAATGACTTTCAGGGCTTCCGCATGGAGAGTTTGCAGATTTTTTCTGTAGATCCCGCCATCTCAGAAGACTTTTTCCTGAATAATAAAGAGGACGAGGTGGCCGAAGCATATTTAGAGGAAGTACTGCAGGCGTATCACCGCAAAGAAGAGGCATTAAAGAAGATCTTGCTTCCCGTGATCCAAAACGTGTACGAAAGAGAGGGGCATAAATACAAGAGAATTCTCGTCCCCTTTGTCTCCGCCGGATTTAAGGATATGCCCATTTCTGCTCATTTGGAGGATGCGGTAGAACAGGACGGAAAGACGATTATGCGGGACATTGAAAAGACAGTAACCCTTGCATTGATCGATGATAATTGGAAAGAGCATTTGCGTGCAATGGATGAACTCAAGGAGTCCGTTCAATCTGCTTCTTTTGAGCAAAAAGACCCCTTAGTCATTTACAAGATGGAAGCGTATTCTCTGTTCGAGAATCTGGTGTATAAAGTCAATCAGGAAGTGACGACCTTCTTGTTTAATGGAAAACTGATGTTGCCCGAGGACAATAGTAAAGTGAAAGGGGCGCGCGAACAGAAAACTGATCTGAGTGGCGTGTCTGCGAACAAAGCGCAAGATCCGGAAGAACTGGCGCAAAAGCGCGCCGCAGCGCAAGCTGGCGGGGGACCTCAAAAGGTTGAGACCATCGTGCGAGAAGGAGATAAAGTAGGGCGCAATGACCCTTGTCCATGCGGAAGCGGCAGAAAGTACAAGCACTGCCATGGCAAAGTATAATATTCGAACAATTCACGACGTTTAAGGGCACTCTTAAAGAGTTATAGCACTCGAGCTCATCATGAAACATGAAGTTCATAGACTTGAGGCCTTGGACTACCTATTCATTTTTTTACCCGATTTTCTACAGCATTGAATTATATGGCACAATTTTTGGATATATAAGGTTTACAGTTACAAGTTACAAACCAGACTTTTGTCTTATGAAAAAATTGGCTTTTATTACCCTTTTGGGGAGTTCCATATTGTGTCCGAGTGAGTGGAATCAGGTGCATGCTTCATTCGGCTCTGCATCAGAGCACGAGGTACGGGAGAAAGCTGTCGTGGAGATGGTTTACGAATCTCAGGTCGATCGATATGTTCGTCAGTATTTGCGCAGCTCCGAGGAAGCGACTTTAGCCTTGAGTGAAAGAGCCAATAAGTACTTTCCCATGATAGAGCAAAAGCTGGATGCCGCCGGCTTACCGGTGGAGCTGAAGTATCTCACATTGGTGGAATCGAGACTCATTCCGTATGCGCGTTCTCGAGCGGGAGCCAGCGGCATGTGGCAGTTAATGGTACCCACGGCCAGATATTGCGGATTGACTGTAGATTATTGGGTGGATGAGAGGTTAGACCCCGAGCGATCGACGGATGCCGCCATTTTCTATTTAAAGGACTTATACGATCAATTTGATGATTGGGCGCTGGTAATGGCTGCCTATAATGCAGGACCTGGACGTGTTCGAAAGGCGATTCGGTATTCGGGATCGACGGAATTTGAGCGCATTGCCCCTTTCTTACCGATAGAAACGCGTCAATATGTTCCTCGTTTTCTCGCTGCTCAAGAATATTTCAAGGCCGCTGAAGTTCGGTTCGCAGCGCCATATCTTCCAAACCCGGATGAATGGTGGACGACGACCGTTCGATTGACGACAGCGACCTCTCTCAAGAATTTGGCAGAGCAATTGAAACTCAATATTCAGTTGTTGCGTCGGCTCAATCCCGCCTGGAAGCACGATCGCCTGGGGGATGTCAAAGGCAAATACAGTGTTCGAATTCCACAAAGGGTACTCCCCATCTGGTGGGAAAGTCAGATAGCGGATCCCGATGAGGGCAGCCTGAAAGAGACAGGATCCACAGAAGGGGAATCTTTGATTTTTTCTGCGGCAGAAATACGAGAAGTAAATGTAAGACTTCGAGCTACCGGTTCTATTCGGGATTTAGCTGATGATTTATCGATTAACCCTTATCGCATTGCTGCCTGGAACCAGCTTTCCGTCGATCGAGATCTGCCGAGGGGTACAGCGATAAAAATATTCATGCCGGAAAGCCATGATTGCGGAGAGCGACTATCCTGGTTAATGCATGCTGAAAAACAGCTCCCCATTTTGCCCCCCAAAGAGATTAGAGTATTGACTCAAGAGGGGCCTGGCATTCCCGAACAAGGCGTTGTTGCCCCTTCCTTTACTCGTGCAGGGATGCCCACGGGACAGCCCATAGATGGAGGAATTCCCTCTGCTATGCGAGAAGATGTTTTTAGCGAAATACTGCGACGCAAAGAAAAAGTGGCTATCAAATTTACTGCTCATTCCGGTGTGGCGGTAGACGCGTCAATGTTTTATCCGTCTATTTGAGCGCCCAGTGAAAGTCCTTTTCTCAGCCCGGCTAACACATCGACAAAGGGGATGACTCTTTGATCTCCCGTAGTCATATCTTTCAGACTGACGGAGTCTGACTTACGCTCATTTTCTCCAATCAGAGCCACGAAGGGAGCGCCCACTTGGTCCGCATACTTGAGTTGCTTGCCGAGTTTGACGGCCTCTGGATAAACGTCGATCGAATAGCCGCGTTCACGGAGCTGACGAGCGTAATTCATAGCGACCTGAAGGCTCTCGTCGTCAAAGCAACAAAAGAGAAGATGTAATTGCTGACTCACGTTTTTAGGAAATAGCTCGCGCTCTTCCATATAATCATAGATGCGTTCCGCACCAAAGGAAATACCCACACCGGGCATGTTTTTCATTTCAAATACTTCTGTGAGGTCAGCGTAGCGACCGCCACCACCTATAGACCCCATTTCACCGTCCCTGGCTACGACTTCAAAAATACAACCCGTGTAGTAATTCAGTCCGCGAGCGAGTTCCGGGGCAAACTCCAAATGAACCCCGGCGGGTTCATCTCCAAGATTGTCAAAAATGGTCATTAAATCATCTACACCCTGTCGGCTCTCTTCTGTTGGCAAGGCCTCTTTTAGAGCTTTGAGGTCTTCCGTTTGGAGAAGTGAGAGGAGTTGTTCTGTTAATTCCTCTGATAATCCGATTTTTCTCAGTTCCCGGCGTACGCCATCAATGCCGATTTTGTCCCATTTGTCAATGGCTACGGTAATCGACTCAAATTGCTCTGAAGCGCCAATAGCGGCTACCATACCGGAAAGCACCGCTCTGTGATTGATTTTTATAGTCACCGGAAGCTGCAGTTCGCGAAACACTTCGCTGTAAATGCGGACAAAATCCATCTCATACATTAGGCTGTCAGAACCGACCACATCGGCATCGCACTGATAAAACTCCTGATATCGCCCTTTTTGCGGTCGATCAGCTCGCCATACTGCTTGTATTTGATATCGCTTAAAAGGAAATGCGAGTTCATTTTGGTGCAGTGCCACAAAACGCGCGAGTGGAACGGTCAAGTCGTATCGCAAGCCTCGTTTAGCAATTTGTTCGACGACAATATCGGAATCTTTAGTTTTCCATGCTTCCTCGTCCACCTTGGATAGAAAATCTCCATTATTGAGTACTTTGAAGAGCAGCTGATCTCCTTCTTCGCCGTATTTTCCCATCAATGTGGACAGGCGCTCCAATGCCGGCGTCTCTATCGGCTGGAATCCATAGGCTTGAAACACTTTCCTGATGGTAGCGAAGATATATTCTCGCTGCAACATCTCCCGGGGAAGAAAGTCACGCGTTCCTTTGAGTAAACTCGGTTTCATAATTTTATTTTACAGTGCGCTTTTAAATTGTCTCAAAAAGCGAATATCATTCTCAAATAGTAGTCGTATATCGTTGATTTTGTGTGCACGCATCGCCTGGCGCTCTATCCCCATGCCAAAAGCAAAGCCGGTGTACACTTCGGGGTCAATCCCGCAGAGTTCGAGTACATTGGGGTCCACCATGCCACATCCAAGCACCTCTAACCAACCCGTCCCCTTTGTCATGCGTTCATCATCCTCATTCTCCAGGCCCCAGTACACATCCATTTCGGCACTTGGTTCGGTAAAGGGGAAGTAGGATGGGCGCAATCGGATTTTCGTTTCCTCTCCATACATCGCCCGGGCAAAATACAAGAGCGTTTGCTTCATATCAGCCAGAGTGACATTTTTATCGACATATAGTCCCTCCACCTGATGAAACTGACAGTGGCTGCGCGCAGAAACGGTTTCATTGCGATACACTCGTCCGGGAGCTATAATTCGAATGGGCGGCTGTTGTTGCTTCATCCGTCGAGCCTGAACGGAAGAGGTATGCGTCCGCAATACGAATTCCTTGCTGTCTTTGAGATAAAAGGTATCTTGCATATCGCGGGCAGGATGATCCTCCGGGGTGTTCAAGGCAGTGAAGTTGTGCCATTGATCCTCAATTTCCCGATCTTCCACCACCTCAAAACCGATGCGGCTAAAAATACTAATGATGCGGTTGAGGGTCAAAGAAATGGGGTGGCGACTTCCCTGTCGATAGGGATAAGCCGGAGCGGTTAGATCCAGCTCCGATCCTTCGGAAGCCTCGCTCTTCTGCTCCAGTGCGACTTCTAAGTCGTTGTATTTCTGCTCCGCTTCTCCTTTAATGGTATTGAGCAATTGACCATAAGCCTTTTTCTTTTCATTGGGAATCTCTCGAATCAGGCCAAACAGGGGCTTGATTTGATTTTTTGATCCCAGAAACCGTATGCGAAATGCTTCCAACTCTTCTGCTGAACGCGGTTGTTGCGCTGCAATTTCTTTTCTCAATGCTTCCGCCTTCTCAAATGCTGTCAGACTCATGTTTCTTCAAATTTTTATATATGATATAAAGGTACGATATTCGTTTTTCTTTAGTATACTCTATCATGGAAAGTAAGCAATTCTCCTTTCTTTTTTGGCAAAGTCGAAAGACCTGGATGCTATTCTTTGCCATTATTATTATTATTTCCCTATTTTTTTCCCGCTACTTACTTTCCGTAGGAATGTTTGGATGGTTGGCTCTTTCTTTTTTTGAAGCGCCCGCCGGTCGATGGAAATGGAAACCCTGGTTTACTGAATTAAACTACAGTCCCTCACAAAAGGTGATGTGGGCCTTCCCTCTCGTCTTTCTGATTACCGCTCTTTCCCTTTTGTGGAGTAGTCCCGGTGATTTTGCCTGGTCCCGGATTCGCCTGGTGCTGCCTTTTTTAGGTTTGCCTCTCGCCTTTCTGCACTTACCTCGTTTGAATCGCAGAGATTTAGACTTGTTATGGATAGTATTGATCTTCACGGCCGTAGTTTCTGTGCTAGGGGTCTTATACGTCTTGATTTTGGTGGGGGTTGATACCTCTATTCTGGGGAAGGGTCAGCACTTACCCACTCCGGTCAATCCCATTCGCTACAGTATTTTAGTGGCCATATCCAGTCTCTTCGCCTTTAACCTATATTATCGGCGCAGCCCTCTGCTTCCTCAGCGGTGGATGCGCATTAGTTTTCTCTTACTTTCCATTCTTCTGGCTCTTTTTGTTATGTACTTATCCGTTCGCAGTGGCTGGGCAGCCTTGCTGCTGGGGTTTGTGCTGACCGCCGGACACCTCCTATGGCAGGGGAGAAACGCAAAGAAGTTGTTTTGGGGCCTATTGGGATTTTCGGTATTGGCCGGAGCGGCTTATTTCGTTTTCCCCACGATTCAGTATAAAATCAATTACAGCATTTATGACTTTGATAATTATATGGAAGGGGGCGGAGATTATTTCAGCGATGCTACTCGATGGCGAAGTATGGAGATCGCAGGTCGCGTTTTTTTAGAGCATCCATATATCGGAACGGGCGTAGGCGACTTGAAGGATGAAATGCATACGGAGTTTAAAATACATTATCCCGGCTCTTCCAAATTCCTGCTGCCGCATAATCAGTATTTGTACTGGTTGGCAGCCTATGGGTTTTTTGGTTTTATTATTTTATTGGCTGTTGTTTTACAGCCCTTGAGGATCCCCGGGGCAAGGAGTGAACTCGGGCATTTGCAAGTTCAACTCATATTCCTAGCAGCATTTTTAGTAGAGGCCAGTTGGCAGTCCTCTTTGGGTTTAGGAATACATCTGGTATTTACCTTGCTGTATCTATCTTATTTTTCAAATTTGGAAAGGGCATAGAAGAGAATCGGAACCGCGTGAAAAGGAGATAAAGTAGCGTGGGGGAGGCTCGAACTCCCGACCTCAGCATTATGAATGCTGCGCTCTAACCAACTGAGCTACCACGCCATATAAGCGGGACGCAAATATAATAACTTTTTGTAGAGATGCAATATAATTTTTCGGCTATTGCGCATGGGGAATATGCGGCTTACCAGGCGCCAATATATCCATCGATTAGGTGGCGCGTATCTGTGCCGCGATCGCGGAAAGTACCGCTAAATTCCATTGAAATATGCCCTGTGAACTTCTCCTTCTCCTCTGATAAGGGATACAGCTTGACGCCATGAACCTCCGTTTTGACCTGTTCGGCCATGTATAGCCGGGATTGATTGGAATCGTGAATGTTTTTTCTGCGATCTACAATTCGAAAATAATCGGCGGTGGGTAAAGTATCTGAAAAATTCATCTCGCGTTTATTTCCCACCTCAAAGTTATGCCAGTGAAATTCGACATGCGCATCATCTCCCGGCAGACTAAACGTAAGTTTTTCCGCCCCATTGGGATCTTTTAGGGGCTCCAGGGTAAGCAATGAAGCCCAGCGCTCCTTGTCTTGCGACTTAAACCAGAGCGTATCCTGCGCCTGACCATCTAATGAAAACAGCATGAAAATATTTTTTCTTTCCAACACCTGATCGTGCTCTGATCGATCTATAATGGGAGGCTCGGGGTAGGACCATCTGATATTCTGACTTTGATTTTCTTTTTTAGCGGGCGCATCTTTGCAGGAACCTATTGCTAATAGGGCGATGATAATAAGGGGGGCAGTCCGCATAATAAGACAGATTTATAATTTTTTGGGAATGAAATTAGGAACCCAGCCCCGCCGTCTTTTTGTGTAAAGTTTCAAAACAACGCCGCGTCAATCGCGAAGCGGTAAGCAAAAACGGCGGTTCTTCTCCCCGGTCAATACCTAATAATGCGCAAACGCCCACCAGGTTTTTTATATTGCTGGTTTTCGTCCGCAAAATATCCTGTGCGGTTAAAAAGTGAACTAATGTGTATAGATCTAGCATCTCCTGTGAAAAAAACCAGTTGATGTTGTCATCCACATAAGCCATACGCAAAAAACTGTAGGTCGGCACCAGAGAAAATCCGCAGAGTACTACCTTGCTCAAGTGTTCCTCTTTCGTTATCGGATCCGGCCGCAGGCCCATACTCTTAATGATCCAGTCCTCAAAAGCCTGCAAGGCTTCATAGCCGAGGGGCGCATCTTTGAGTTCCGTTAAATCTATGCCTGGATTTCGTTCCGCTGCCAGAGTGAAGCCGTCGTCACTGGAAGGGTACATCAGAGTTTGAAATTCCGATATTTTTTTCCAGTTCGAGTCGCAGAGAATGGCGGAAAGACCAACAATATCGTGCCATCCCGGATCATCGCCGGTGGCTTCTAGATCAATAATTAAGTAGTTCATAGGTTCGCTGAGAGCTAATTTCTTGTAAAAATACACAATGCGATGTAAAATACGGCCCTTCTCCGAAAAAAACATTTCTTTCTTCTCTATTCTTTTGTTTTTGGGCGTATCCCCCGGCGCCGGATATTGGGCTTTTGCACTTTTTCCCATCTTGCTTCTTTTAACCTCTGCAGTCCTGAATCCCCCCTCGCACCTGGCGCCGGCGGTCGCTATGTTCGGGGGTTCCGTCCATCGGAGCGTCGCAGCGCTCCGATGGACCCGCTCGCCCTGCTCGCGGCCCCTGCCAGCGCTTACGCGATAGATGGTTTGTGGTGGCTCTGCGATAGAGATGTTGCAGCGAAAAGATATGTCCTTCCTGACCCAGTCGAATATGTTTTGAGCGTTTTGGTATCAGAGTATTTCTCGTGCTCTGAAAAGTGAGGTGTGACGATTCTCGACTTTGACTGCAGGGTAACTTTTTTATCTCCGTGGGTTCAGAAGCCCAATGGCACACGACCAATGTCTTTTGCGTGAGGGATAGTAAGGGCGCGAGCCCCCAAAACTGGGGGTGAAGCGGTCCGAGAGAGCGAAGCGATTCGAGGACGGAACCCCTGAATAGCCCGACCCCGGGGCGGTTTCTGAGGGAAGCCGAAGAAGCGCCCTCGGGGGCACGCCCAAAACATTGGAAAATAGAGGAAATCATGGAGGCTAAAGGAGGTTTGAGGAGAAGCTTAAATTCGTTGAATTCTATTACCTTTGCGGCAAATATTGAATTATGGCAGATCAGAAGATCATATTTTCTATGACCGGGGTGAGTAAGGTGCTACCCCAGGGAAAAACTATCCTCAATAATATTCACTTGTCGTTCTTTTACGGAGCGAAAATCGGCGTGCTGGGACTGAATGGCGCGGGAAAATCGACTTTGTTGCGACTCATCGCGGGCAAAGACACGGACTATCAGGGAAAAATCGAATTTGACCAAAACTACAAGATCGGTTTTCTGGAGCAGGAGCCGGAATTGGATGAGGAAAAGACGGTGAAGGAGTCGATTATGGAAGGCCTGGGAGAGGTGACGGAATTGCTGAAGGAGTACGACGAGGTGAATGCGAAATTTGCGGAGCCCATGAGCGATGATGAGATGAATGCGCTGATAGCACGGCAGGGGGAATTGATGGACTTGCTGGAGAAGAAAAACGCCTGGAACATCGATACGAAATTGGAGATCGCTATGGATGCGCTGAACTGTCCTCCGGCGGATAAGAAAATACTCCCGCTGTCCGGAGGGGAACGGCGTCGCGTGGCACTGGCCCGACTTTTGCTTTCGGAGCCGGACATTCTATTGTTGGATGAGCCGACCAATCACCTGGACGCGGAGTCTGTGCATTGGTTGGAGATGTATTTGCAACAATTTCAGGGGACAGTCATTGCCGTGACACACGATAGGTACTTTTTGGATAATGTGGCGGGCTGGATACTGGAATTAGACCGCGGGGAAGGGATTCCGTGGAAGGGTAATTATAGTTCGTGGCTGGAACAAAAGTCCAAGCGTCTGGACCAGGAGGAAAAGCAGGAGAGCAAGCGCAAGAAGACGCTGCAAAAGGAGCTGGATTGGGTGCGCATGAATCCGAAAGCGAGGCAGGCGAAGTCAAAGGCCCGACTGAATGAGTACGAGAAGTTAGCTTCTCAGGAGAATAAGGAGCGCATCAAGAAATTGGAGTTGTATATACCCTCCGGCCGACGTCTGGGGAGTAAGGTGATCGAGGTGGATCACGTGAGCAAATCTTTTGGCGAGCGCGAATTGATGAAGGACGTGAGCTTTTCCGTGCCGCCCAATGCCGTCGTTGGAATTATTGGTCCGAATGGTATGGGGAAGACGACCTTATTTCGCATGATTTTGGGTCAGGAAAAGCCGGATGCGGGGGAGATAGAACTGGGCTCGACGGTGGATGTGAGTTATGTGGATCAAAGTCATGACGATCTGGATCCGGAAAAGAGCGTGTACGAAGTCATTTCCAATGGGCTGGACTATATCACGGTCGGAAATACGGAGCTCAAGTCCCGCGCTTATATCAGCCGCTTTAATTTTAGCGGAACGGATCAGAGCAAGAAGGTCAAGGATCTGTCGGGCGGGGAGCGCAATCGAGTGCATCTCGCCATGACCTTGAAAGATGGAGGTAACGTAATTTTGCTGGATGAGCCGACCAATGATATCGATGTGAATACATTGCGCGCATTGGAGGAAGGGATCGACAATTTTGCCGGTTGCGTGCTGGTGATTTCTCACGATCGCTGGTTTATAGATCGCGTGGCTACACATATTTTAGCGTTTGAAGGAGATGGGCAGGTATATTTCTTTGAGGGCAATTACTCCGATTATGAGTCCAAAAAAGAAGAGCGGACCGGTGAGCCATCGAAGCGCAAGCGATTTAAGAATATGTTGAATGTGTAGGGGCACAGGCGCAGCGGTCTGAGCATCGCCTCTTCATGATTTTGGACAGGACCAGCCAATGGCTCAATTACTGGCTCTTCACAAATGAAGCAGACATCAGCTGTCCCTCATTTGAAATCGCCTGAAACTGATAAAGTCCGTTGGGAAGCCTGCTGATAT
>JAWLFI010000062.1:0-13441 GCA_041685645.1 Saprospiraceae bacterium
CAGAGCTGCAATAGCAACAATATCGAAAAAATTACAACAACAATCATTTTACATTCTTGTAGTGGACTTTTACCCCATTGTAGCATTTTTTTTATTTGTAAAATGTGATGTTTTTATCCTTCTTTTTTGATTAAATTCTTTGAATACTCTATATTGGCCAAAATATTGGTATTGTCAAACACGGTATGAATAATTTTATATTTGTATGGGCAGGTTTATAACCTGTATAGGTAGATGTAAATTTTTCTAATATGATGTTAAGCCTAAAAACATGAAATGCAATGGATTTATACAAGGCGCTAATTTTGATTTCACTTGCAGCCTCAATGGCATGTGGAGGCCCGGAGTCAACAACTAGCGATATTCAACCTGAATACGAGTTAGTTTGGTCTGACGAATTTAAAGGGGATTCTTTACAGTCTCCTGATTCCAACAAATGGACCTTTGACATTGGCAGAGGAGACAATGGCTGGGGCAATGGCGAATTACAATACTATACCAATCGCCAGCAAAACGCCCATCTGGATGGAAAAGGCCATTTGGTGATTCGCGCTCTGCGGCAGAAATACGAGAATGCAGAATATACTTCTGCCCGAATGAAGACGAAAAATAAGTTTGAGCAAAAATATGGCCGGTTTGAGGCTAGAATTCGTCCACCAACGGGTGAGGCGATTTGGCCGGCCTATTGGATGCTGGGATCGAATATTGATACGGTCGGATGGCCCCAATGTGGTGAAATAGATATTATGGAGTTCATTGGTAAAGCTCGAAATGAGATTCACGGATCTCTGCACGGCCCGGGACATTCCGCTGGCGAAGCCATTTCCACTATTTACACGCTTCCTTCCGGTGATGTGGATGAGGATTTCAATCTTTATGCCGTTGAGTGGAGCGCTGACTCAATCGTGTTTTTTGTGAATGAAGTGCCGTATCAGCGTGTGCTCAAATCAAAGATGCCCGGTCAATGGGTATATAATACTCCTTTTTTCATGCTGGTGAATCTGGCGATCGGCGGTACTTATGTGGGATACCCATCCGCTGATGAGACCTTCCCAAAGGAGTTGGTTATTGACTATATACGAGTGTACGAAAGAGTAAATGAGCAGGAATAAAACGAAAAGCAAAATATATGACTTCAATAGATGTGAAATCAAGGCAGCGAAAAGATAAAAAAGCAGCTTTAGATGTTATAGATATAGAAGGAGTTCCATTTTTAAAGATTTCTGATGCGGATACTATGCCGCCCTTCCTAATGAGCGTGGTCAGCAATTCAGATCACTGGATGTTTATTGCCAGTAATGGCGGCATGACCGCCGGAAGGAAAAATGCTCAATATTCTATTTTCCCCTATTACACAGATGATAAACTCATCGATCTGGCGGATATTTCGGGAAGCAAAACTATTTTTCAGCTTGAAACGCCTGAAGGAGTGGAGGTTTGGGAGCCTTTCTCCAATCGCTTTTTAGGAAAATACGATCTCAGTGTGCATTTGTATAAGAGCGCCTATGGCAACCAGATTATTTTTGAAGAAGTGAACCGCGATTTAGGCTTGACTTTTCAATATCGATGGAGCTCCAGTGATGAGTTTGGATTTGTCAAGACAAGTCAGCTTAGAAATTGGGGAAATACAGTTCAAGCCGTTCGGCTTTTAGATGGTATTCAAAATATTATTCCCTTTGGCGTAAGCAGTGACTTGCAACAAACAAGTAGCAATTTAGTGGATGCGTATAAGCAAAGTGAATTGCACGAGGAATCGAAAATGGGTATTTTTTCTTTGAGCGCCATAATTGTGGATAAAGCAGAGCCCAGCGAGGCTTTAAAAACAAATGTGGCATGGTCAGTGGGTTTGGATGAGCCGACGATACTACTTTCTTCTAACCAGATAGATGAATTTCGGCACGGAGGCGCAGTCGTCTCTGAATCTGACATAAAAGGAGAAAAAGGAGCTTATTTTGTGTCAAAAGAGATTATAGTAGAAAGCGGTTCGCACTGCGAATGGCGAATATTGGCCGATGTTAATAAGAACCATAGTCAAGTCATTCACTTAGCCCAACAAATCAAAAATGACGCCCATTTAAATTTGAGAATATCTAAAGATATCCGCAAAGGAACAAAAGAATTGGTTCGCCTTGTAGCTTCCTCAGACGGAATACAACACACGGCTGACACGCTTCAGGATTGCAGACATTTTTCTAATGTCCTATTTAACATCATGCGAGGGGGCGTTGCGGATAAGGGATACTGTGTTGAAAAAAGTGATTTTGTGCCCTATTTGAAAAAGGCAAATCGAAAATTATCTTTAAAGCAGCAAAAATTTATCGATGCTCTTCCCGCCTCGATTTCATACATGGACCTGATTGGGAAAGTACGATCTACCAAAGACCCCGATTTCATTCGATTGGCAGTGGAGTATTTGCCCTTAAAATTTAGTCGTCGCCACGGAGATCCCAGTCGGCCCTGGAATGAGTTTTCTATAAATATCCGCGACGAGAAAGACGGAAGTAAGGTTCTGGATTACGAGGGAAACTGGAGGGATCTTTTCCAAAACTGGGAGGCCCTCTCCTACTCTTTCCCGGAGTTTCTCGAGGGTATGATTTATAAGTTCCTGAATGCCTCCACCTTTGATGGGTACAATCCCTATCGAATAACAAAAGATGGCTTCGATTGGGAGACTATTGAGCCCGATGATCCCTGGTCTTACATTGGTTATTGGGGCGACCATCAAATCATATACTTATTGAAATTTTTAGAGCTCCTGGATCAATTCCGACCGGGGCAATTACAGCGTCTTCTGGAGAAAGAAGAGTTCGTCTACGCAGCAGTTCCTTACGAGATCAAACCATATGACGAAATTATAGACAACCCAAAGGATACCATTCATTTCAATCGCGATCTGGATAAGAAAATTCGAGCCAGGCGAGATGAAATGGGTGGAGATGGTGCCTTACTTCGAAATAGTTTTGGCGAGATTAACAAGGTGAATTTTATCGAGAAGCTGCTTGTTACTCTAATGGCAAAGTTGTCCAACTTCGTCCCACAGGGGGGGATTTGGATGAATACACAGCGGCCAGAGTGGAATGATGCCAATAATGCTTTGGTGGGCAATGGGGTGTCCATGGTCACATTGTATTATGTATATCGCTTTTTGCTTTTTATAGAAAAAGTATTAGAGGGATGCGACGCCAATCGGATTTCACTTTCCAATGAGTTTGTTGAGTTTTACCATACCGTCAGAGAGGTCTTTGAAACTCATATAGAAGCGATAGATCATGGATTTGACGAATCCGTTCGAAAGGAAATCGTAGACGAATTAGGCAAGGCCGCTTCGGATTACAGAATTCATATTTATAAGTCGGGCTTTTGGGGTAAAAAGCGCACGGTGTCCATGGCAGGAGTAAAGCGTTTAATATCGTTATCTCTTCGCTACCTCAAGAATAGCATAGAGGAAAATAAGCGCGAAGATGGACTGTATCACGCCTATAATTTATTGTCAATCGAGGAGAATGGAGTTAACTTGTATCATCTAGACGAAATGCTTGAAGGTCAGGTCGCAGTCCTAAGTTCTGGTTTTGTGAATGGAGAAGAAGCCTTGGAAGTGTTGGATGCCATGAGGAAGAGTGCTTTATTCCGTCCCGATCAATACAGCTATATTTTATACCCTAATAAAAAGCTCCCGGGTTTTTTAGAGCGCAATGTTATACCCCGGGAAATTGCAGAAAAATCTGAATTTATTCAGCAGCTTATTGCAGATGGCAATAGCAGTTTAGTTGAGCAGGATGCCCTGAGTCACTATCATTTTAATGGGAGATTTAAAAATGCAGCTGACCTGCGGGAAGCCCTCGACGACCTTGCTGAAGAAAAAAAGTACGAAGAGCAGGTGCGGTCTTACTATCAGGAAATACTAGACATTTTCGAACAGGTGTTTAATCACAAAGCATTTACAGGGCGTTCGGGCACCTTCTATGCGTATGAGGGACTGGGTTCCATCTATTGGCACATGGTATCGAAGCTATTACTCGCCTCCCAGGAGGGTTGTCTGGAAGCCATACGCCGGGAAGAAGATCCGGTTTGGATCGGGCGCTTATTAGATCATTATTATGAGATTCAGGCAGGGATAGGAGTGCATAAGTCACCTGAACTATACGGCGCCTTTCCGACGGATCCGTATTCTCATACGCCGATGCATAGAGGAGCTCAACAACCGGGTATGACAGGGCAGGTAAAAGAAGATATCATCGTGCGAATAAAAGAACTCGGGGTTTTTCATGACCAGGGTGAATTGCGATTTGCTCCTTGCCTTCTTAAAGTAGAGGAGTTTCTAACCAAGTCTATCCAATTCACCTTTCTAGATGTGAACGGCAATGATTTATCCATGGAGGTAGATGAAGGGCAGTTGTTTTTCAGTTATTGCCAGGTACCTGTCATTTATACTAAATCCAATGCTTCTAAAATTCTCATTTCATGCTTTGATGAATCAAAGCATGAAATTGCCGGGAATACTTTACCAAAGAAATGGAGTGAATCTATTTTTCAACGCGAAGGTAAAATCCGACAATTAACCATATATGTCGATCACCAAATTTTAAAGTAAAATGCAATCATGTGGCAAAGTCAGTTTTCAGATCAGCTGTATAGCACGTTGTGCATTCTGCTTACTACTCATGATGTTTTTAGGAGCTTGCAATAATATGGAAGAAACAAATAGAGGAAATTTGACGGCTGAGGAGATTCTTGGGAATCCTAAATATCGAGCCATTTGTTATGGAGGATATAGAGAGAAAAGTCGCTCTGTTCAGCCTACCCTTTCAGAGATCAAGGATGATATGCGGATTATACATGCCTTGGGTATTCGAATTGTCCGAACTTACAATGTCCATTTCCAGCAGGCTGAAAATCTATTGCATGCCATTCGAGAATTGAAGGATGCAGATGCCGATTTTGAGATGTATGTCATGTTAGGGGCCTGGATTGATTGTAAAAATGCCTGGTCGCATCTACCGCCCGATCACAACCAGGAAAGCAGTAATAATGCGATCGAAATCCACAAGGCGGTGGAACTCACCACTGCTTTTCCCGAAATTGTGAAAGTCCTGTCGGTAGGGAACGAAGCCATGGTAAAATGGGCGGCTAATTATTACGTTCAGCCCTGGATCATACTCAAGTGGGTGAAATATTTGCAGTATCTCAAAAGCATTGAAAAACTACCCACTGATTTATGGGTTACGAGTTCTGATAATTTCGCTTCCTGGGGCGGAGGCGGATCCGAATACCATGTAGATGAATTAGTGGAGCTGATTCGGGAAGTAGATTACGTGTCTGTCCATACTTACCCCATGCACGATACACACTACAATCCCAGGTTCTGGGGTATTTTCCCTTCTGAAACAAACTTGCCCAATGACGAGAAAGTCCGCCGCGCAATGGTTCGTTCCCGGGATTATGCCATTAAGCAATATTCGAATGTGGTCAATTATTTGGACTCCCTTGGGATAGACAAGCCGGTCCACATTGGTGAAACCGGATGGGCCACTGTGTCAAACAGACATTACGGTTCTGCCGGTTCCAAGGCTACCGGCGAGTATAAATCAGCCCTGTACCATAATTTAATCCGCGAGTGGAGTGAAAATGAGGGAGTAAGTTGTTTTTATTTTGAAGCTTTTGACGAACAGTGGAAAGATGCAGATAATCCCAACGGTTCGGAGAACCATTTTGGATTGATCAATCTGCAATCTGAAGCAAAGTATGTTCTATGGGATGAAGTGGACAAAGGAACTTTTGAGGGTTTGACGCGAGATGGACGCCCCATTACGAAATCTCAAGCTGGTGATGAAAAGCAACTCAAGGCTAATGTAGAATTACCTCCTGTTTTGGACCAAAATCAAATTTACAACCAATGAATAATCACGCTCCATGGAGTTCATTGCTTGCTCTTGTCTTTTTTACAGGGGCTGTATTTCTTTCTTGTACGGATAAAAGAACTATGGAAGTTGATATATATGAAACCAAAGCAGGCGCAAAACCCTTTGAAAAGCTAACGGAATCAATACCCACCCAGGATGCTATCAGTATTGAGATTAAGCCATCAGAGAGGTACCAGAGCATTATTGGCTTTGGAGGCTCATTTACAGAGTCTTCGGCTCAATTGCTGCAAATGTTGAGTGTTGAGAATCAGGAAAAGATCATAGAGGCATATTTTGGAGAATCCGGTGCGCGGTACTCCCTGACCCGAAAACATATAAACTCCTGTGATTTTTCTTTGGGACAATACTCCTATGCGCCCGTGGCCGACGACACCAAACTAGAGCATTTTTCCATTTCTGAAGACACATCGGATGTCATCCCTATGATAAGGAAGGCAATGGCTGCTTCTTCCGACGGCTTCCGGATTATTTCCTCTCCCTGGACAGCTCCGCCATGGATGAAAGATAATTCCGATTGGGTGGGTGGAAAATTGCTGCCAGAGCATTATCCCACATGGGCTTTATTCTTTAAAAAATATCTAGAGGCATATGAAGCTAAAGGGATTCCCATCTGGGGGGTAACGGTAGAAAATGAGCCGCTGGGGAATGATAGTAATTGGGAAAGCATGCATTTTTCCCCGGAGGAAATGAATTCCTTTGTGAAAAACCATTTAGGACCCATTTTGGGAAACATGGAAAGGGACATCAAAATTTTAGGTTATGACCAAAATCGAGATGAGTCCTTATATCAATGGGTAGATAGCTTATATGGTGACACGAGCGCATCAAAGTATTATGATGGTATAGCTGTCCACTGGTATGCAAGCACCTACGATTACTTTCCTGATGCTTTGGATTATACGCACAAAAAAGATCCTGAAAAATATATAATCCAATCCGAAGCCTGCATTGATGCTCAGCAACCCGTCTGGAAAGACGACAATTGGTACTGGTCTAAAGAAGCTACTGATTGGGGCTATGAATGGGCGCCGGAAGACCAGAAATATTTACATCCCAAATACATACCGGTCTTCCGCTATGCCAGAGATATTATTGGTTGTTTAAACCATCACGTCAATGGATGGGTAGATTGGAATATGATTTTAAATCGCAAGGGCGGTCCTAATTGGTTTGAAAACTGGTGTGTCGCCCCGGTCATAGTTGATGAAAAGCGAGATGAGGTATATTTTACTCCATTGTTTTACGTCATGAAACATTTTAGTCGATTCATCCGACCTGATGCTGTAAGAATTGGATTTGAATTCGATGATAAAGAACTAATGTGCACTGCCATTCAGAACCCCGACAGAAGCATTGTAGTCGTCCTTTTCAATCCCACATTAAATAGTAGAAACATAAATTTAGAGCTGGAGGGTGCGTCAGCAGCTACTTCCATTGCCCCAAAGTCCCTACAGACGATAATACTTAAAGGAATTAACTAAAAAATATCATGCCAAAACCAGCTACATCTAAACCTAATGTTCCCTTTGGAAAGAAAGTAGCTTTTGGTTTAGGCATGTTGGCGAATCAGATGTTTCCGGCGGCGCTGGGTATTTTTATGGTCGTTTTGGTACAAGACTTAGGATTTCCGGGCTGGATGTGGGGCATCCTGTTTTTTCTGCCACGTATTTTTGATTCCATTACGGACCCAATCATGGGTTTCATTTCAGATAATACGCGCTCCAAATGGGGACGCCGCAGGCAATATGTGTTTCTCGGAGCTATCATCATGGGGATTTCCTTTATTGCCATGTGGCAGTTGTACCGGGAGAATGGAGTTTCTTATAATTTCACCTATTTCTTGTTGTGGTCTATCATGTTCTATTTGGGACTTACCATTTTCAGCGTACCCTATGTAGCTATGGGATACGAGTTGAGTGATGATTTTCATGAGCGCACGGATATTATGGCTACTGCACAATGGATCGGACAGTGGGCCTGGGTCATTGCTCCCTGGTTTTGGGTGGTGATGTACGATCCCGACTGGTTCCCAAATGCCGATACAGCGACCCGAACTTTAGCGCTTTGGGTGGGGGTAGGATGCGCCTTATTGGCTATTGTGCCCGCTATTTTTATTAAAGGACCTTCTACGGCAGAGGATGAGAGTTTAGCTCCCTTAAATGTTAAGACCATTGGAAAGAGCGTCATAGGAATTATAGATAGCTTTAAGGAGGCATTCAACTCCGTACCTTTTCGCAAGTTATGCATTTCAACCTTTCTCATTTTTAATGCCTTTAATACGATTGCTAGTTTTTCCTTTTTTATTGTGGTGTACTATTTATTCCAGGGGGATGCTTCAGCTGCCGGGGTTTGGCCCACCTTGTTCGGCAGTTTGGGTGCACTTGTGACAACTTTTCTAGTAATTCCTATCGTAGCAAAGATGTCCAAAATCATGGGGAAAAAGCGAGCTTTTATTGTCTCGCAGTCCATTTCAATAGTAGGATATATTCTGTTGTGGTTTTTATTTGTGCCTGGTAAGCCCTATTTATTTATCTATGCTCTTCCTTTTTTCTCTTTCGGCATTGGCAGTTTATTTACTCTAATGATGTCCATGACTGCTGATGTCTGTGATTTGGACGAGTTAAAATCAGGAAAAAGACGGGAGGGTATTTTTGGCGCTATTTATTGGTGGATGGTGAAGTTTGGATTTGCAATAGCAGGTCTTCTTAGTGGTGCCATTCTGTCTGTAGTGGGTTTTGATGCGACGGCTGAGACTCAATCAGAGAGCGCCATTACCGGCCTTCGGCTTTTTTATTCCGGATTACCGATTCTCGGTACGCTGTTAGCCATCTACATTATGAGGGATTATGGTTTGACAGAGGATCGCGCCAATGATATTCGGAATGAACTAGACAGACGGAAGAGAGAAAAAAGCAAACCGAATTATACTGATGGAAATATTTTCTCGAACGGAGACTTGGATGGAATGAAATTGCCTCAACTGAAAAACAAATTCCCTCAATTCATAAGTAGTCCTTTGGATTTGTCTCAAGTTTCCGGAACAGAACTCATGGACTACTTCACATCAGTATTTCAACGAAGTATGCACGGTTTGTGTTTTAGTGCATTTGAAGCAGATCAGAATCCAGGGGATGAAATAAGTGAAGATCAGATAATACGCAGATTAAACCTTTTGCGGCCCCATACTAAATGGATTCGAAGCTTCTCCTGCACCGACGGATTGGAAAAACTTCCCGGTATAGCTCGTCAAATGGGTTTTAAAACACTGGTGGGTGCATGGATCAGTAATGATTTATCCCAAAACGCAAAGGAAATCACCAATCTCAAGAAATTAATTGGACAAGGGGTGGTAGATATGGCTACAGTTGGAAACGAAGTACTATTTCGAGGTGAATTGTCAGAAGAGCAAATAATCGAATACCTTGGAGAGGTTAAAGAGATTTCAGGAGATATTCCAGTAGGTTATGTCGATGTGTATTTTGAGATCTTGAATCGGCCCAATATCAGGAATTTATGCGATGTCATCATGATAAATTGCTATCCTTATTGGGAGGGAGCTGCTGTAAATCATGCCGGCATTTATTTGCAGGAGATGTACCAAAATGTGAAAAGAGTCGTACATAATAAAAAGGTAATCATTACAGAAACAGGGTGGCCAAGTCGGGGAAATATTATCAAATCCGCTATCCCTTCTCCTGAAAATTTAATGCGGTACTTCATTGAAATAGATCACTGGCAAAGGCAGGCAGGTGTTGAAGTCTTTTACTTTTCTTCCTTTGATGAATCCTGGAAGGTTCATCTTGAAGGATGGGCTGGCTCCTCCTGGGGCTTGTGGAATGAACAAGAAGAATTCAAGTATAAGCCGGAAAAAGTTAGAAGCAAGACCTGACGAAAAAAATTAGAAATTCTGTAGAAGAACATTTGTGAAATAGAAATTGAAATAGAAAAAATATCCTTAACTCCAAAATCCACTGTTTTGTCTTATAGAAAAAACCACGTTTCAGATTTTACGCCCACTGAGCATCCGGAATACGCTATTTCGTCTTTAGATAAAATGAAAGATGATGATGTAAAAAATCTTTTTTTTAAGGTTCTAGGTGAAGGAGTACACGGACTCTGTTTTAGTCTGTATGAAGATGGCCAAAAACCCGGAGATATCATCTCCGAGAAACAAATTCGAAGACGAATGAAGGTCCTTGCCCCATACACTCGTTGGATTCGGTCATTTTCCACAACAGAGGGAAATGAACTCATTCCCATTATTGCTAAAGAATACGGGCTTAAAACCTTGGTAGGCTGCTGGCTCAGTGATGATATTGAAAAAAATAAAGAAGAGATTCAAGGTCTAATAAAATTAGGGGACGATGGATATGTGGATATTGCAGCGGTAGGAAACGAGGTGCTATACAGGAATGATATGTCTTTAGAGGAGTTAATGCGATATATTTCAAAAGTGAAAGCTGAACTCGAAAGTATTCCCGTCGGTTATGTAGATGCTTATTATGAATTCACACGTCATAAATCACTTTCAGATTTATGCGATGTGATACTCAGTAATTGCTACCCCTTTTGGGAAGGCACTCACTTTAATGACTCTTTGAATCATATGAAGCATATGTTCGGACAATCCATCGAGGTGGCGAAAGGAAAAAAAGTAATCATAACAGAAACGGGATGGCCTAGCCGTGGTGAATCCATTAAAGGAGCTATACCCAGTGACATAAACGCCATGAAATACTTTATTCAAAGTCAATTGTGGTCAAAAAGAAATAATATTGAACTATTTTATTTTTCTTCCTTTGATGAATCCTGGAAGAAAAATGCCGAAGGCGAGGTTGGGGTTTATTGGGGCATCTGGGATAAAAATGAAAAGCTGAAATATCAATAGTGAGACTGCTCCGAAAGACTCTTTATCATGAGAATGAGCGAAAAATTTAAGATCATCGCGGGGGATGAATTATTCGTCTGTAATAAAGCAAAGCATGATTATCCAGGCTTACTCGATTCTTTTTTATGCTCAAATTCAAAGCCTGCCCATCAGACAATCACTACCTTTACGGTATGTCTTATATTTTATTGCTATATTTTGGTGTGAATGAGTGAATACAAGCATTTAGTTACAGTATGAAAAGAATAGCTAAACACCTGTTTTCGGTAATTACTGTGATTTTGATAGTAACTTCTATCAGCCCAGACTTAAATGCTCAGGAATTACCTCCAGTTTCAGTTTATTCTTCTGAGGACTATTTGGCTGACAACCAAAACTGGTCAATTAGCCAGGATAGCAAAAGTCATATTTTCGTAGCAAATAACAGAGGGCTCCTCGAGTATGACGGAGTGGACTGGAGATTGTATCCCACACCCAATGAAAGCATAATCCGGGCAGTCCATTGCAAAGGTGATACCGTGTTTACAGGCTGCTATCGAGATTTTGGTTTTTGGGTCCGAGATGCTCATGGTTATCACGAGTACTCTTCTTTGGTTGAGAACCGAGATTGGGAAATGGGACAAGATGAGCAAATTTGGAAAATCCTTGAATTTGAGGGACACTATATATTCCAATCTTTATCAGCTATTTATATCTACGACCCTAAAACCAATTCGATAGAAAATCTTCACAAGGAGGAAGGGATTACAAGAATTTTTCAGCTAAGAGATAAACTATATGCTGCTGTTCCAAATGAGGGCATTTATAATTTAGATAAGGAGGGCTTATCCCTAATATCGAAAGCACCTATTTTTACTGACCACTTGATTGTTGGTATGTATGAGATTCAAGGTGAAATCTACGTGCAAACAAATACGGAAGGCATAGTCAGTTTAGAACAACCTCAGAAGTTGTGGGCATCTGCATTTTTCGAACAATTTGAAGAAATGAAAGTCTACTCTTCATATCAGAGTGAGGACGGCTCTATATTTATCGGCACTGTATCTCAAGGCCTGTTTTCCTTGACAAAAGAAGGAGCGGTAAACTACAATATGAGTAGAAAGAACTCCTTGTCCAACAACACTATTTTAAACATTTTTGAAGACAGAGATGCGAATATCTGGCTCGCATTAGACAATGGCGTCAATGTTATTCATCGCGCCTCCCCTATGCGCATATCTTACGATGATAGCGGAGGATTAGGGACAGTTTACACCTCCATTATTTTTGACAACAAACTATATTTAGGCACCAACCAGGGATTGTTCTACAAAAGCTTAGATGATAGAAATTCAGTCTCTTTCACTTTGGTTTCTGAATCCATTGGACAAGTTTGGTCATTATTTGAATACGATGGAACGCTGTTTTGTGGTCATGATAACGGCACTTTTATCGTTGATGATGATAAACTACAGCTGTTAGTTGATGGCCCAGGCACTTGGTGCTTCAGACCAGTCCCAAATGATTCAAGTCGGATTTTAGTAGGTCACTATAAGGGATTATCTATTTTGTCGAAGACAAACAATGCTTGGAGTTTAAGCCGCTCTTTTCCCAATTATGACTTTTCCTCTCGTCATGTGGAGTTTGTATCAGACTCATTAATCCTTATAAATCACGAATATAAGGGTGTTTTTAAACTGCAGGTGGATATGCAAGCAGGATCTGAAAGGATTTTCAAGGTCGAAAAAGACTCTTCGGTACAGCGTGGATTATATTCCAGTTTGTCACGAATTGATGGTAAGGCTTATTATGCGTATGAGGGAGGTGTTTATTTTTATCATCCGGAAAAGGAGGTGTTTATCAGAGACAGTTTACTGAGCGAGGTACTCCTTAACAAATCATACTCCTCTGGAAAGATGATTCCTGAAAGCGAAGAAAATGGGGCCTGGCTATTTTCCAGCAGTGCCATTCATTTGGTTCGACCGGGAAAAATAAAAGAAGAAAAAAATATTGTTTCTATTCCCATCCCCAGCCATCTCAGGAACGCAATGCTAGGATATGAAAATATTTTACAAATTGATTACGGGAGGTATTTATTTGGGCATGCTGGTGGATATTTTGTCTTTGACTTAGATAAATATAAGGAAATAGAATCGCCCTTACCTCTCAAGCTCCGAACTGCAACTGCGATAAACCTCGAAGGAGAGACGATGAGGCTACCATTAAATGAGAACCAGATAGAATTAACTGCAGACTATAATACCGTTTTCTTTCGATTTAATATGCCTTGCTACGAGAGCTACTTTTTAGCGGAGTATCAATACAAATTAATGGGGTATAATAATAGCTGGAGCGAGTGGCAAACAAAAAACACCTTTGAAGTTAGCAATTTGTCCTATGGGGAATACACCCTGGAGGTCCGAGGTCGATTGGGAGACAAGAAAGAGAGCCCTAAGGTAACCTACTCCTTTGCTATCTCGAGACCCTTTTGGTTATCGAAAGGTATGATTGCAGTATATGTTTTGTTGGGCGTTTTTACGATTCTCTTTGTCCATTATAAATACAAGAACTATTACGATAAAGAACGAAAGAAAGAGCAGCGAAAAAACAAGAGAA
Source organism: Saprospiraceae bacterium (assembly GCA_041685645.1). Taxonomy (GTDB): domain Bacteria; phylum Bacteroidota; class Bacteroidia; order Chitinophagales; family Saprospiraceae; genus JAWLFI01. Next base: position 13,405 of record JAWLFI010000062.1, read on the forward strand.
AACAAAATCTAGTGGAATCTGAAAACAAGAGAAAGTT
>JAWLFI010000244.1:0-3201 GCA_041685645.1 Saprospiraceae bacterium
GTCTCAACCATCAGCCTTACCTCTTCATCGATGAGATTCGCGGTGGTCTCGGAGTAAGGTTTTTGGAATTGTCCTTCGCCCATGCCGTGAAAGGACACCTGACCTACTTTTTTACTCATCCCATAAATGGATACCATGCCGTAGGCCATCTTGGTCACTTGATCCAGGTCGTTTTGTGCACCGGTAGAAATTTTTCCAAAAACGATGTCTTCTGCAGCTCTTCCACCAAAAGTCATGCACATGCGATCCAACAATTGCTCCGTCCGAGTAATGTATTCCTCTTTGGGTAAATACTGGGCATATCCCAAAGTGCCAATGCCTCTCGGGACTATGGTTACTTTGACCAGGGGAGAGGCGTGCTCTAAATACCAACCGCAAATAGCATGTCCCGCTTCGTGATAGGCTATAATTTGCTTCTCCTGTGGAGAAATAAGCTTGTTTTTCTTTTCCAACCCTCCAATAACGCGATCCAAAGCGTAGTTGAAATCATCCATATCCACAGCTTTCTTATCGCGTCGAGCTGCGATCAGGGCCGCTTCATTGCAGACATTGGCAATATCTGCACCCGCAAATCCGGGCGTCATTTCACTCAGTACTTTCGGATCAATTTCATCGGAAGTTTTGATGGACTTGAGGTGCACTTTAAAGATTTGCTCTCTGCCCTTCAAGTCCGGCCTGTCAATCCCAATTTGGCGGTCAAAACGTCCCGGTCTCAATAAAGCGGTATCCAGCACATCCGGGCGGTTGGTCGCCGCCATGAGAATAACCCCTTTGTCCGTAGAAAATCCGTCCATTTCCACGAGCAATTGATTCAGTGTGTTTTCTCGCTCGTCATTTCCACCAGTCATCGCTCCTTTACCTCGAGAGCGTCCGATAGCATCAATCTCATCAATAAAAATGATGCAGGGAGCCTTTTCACGCGCTTGCTTAAACAAGTCGCGAACTCGCGAAGCACCCACGCCGACAAACATCTCGACGAAATCCGAGCCGGAAATGCTAAAAAACGGAACGCTGGCTTCTCCGGCCACGGCTTTGGCCAATAGCGTTTTTCCCGTTCCCGGAGGTCCCACTAATAATACGCCTTTGGGAATTTTACCCCCTAGCGTCGTATACTTTTGAGGGCTTTTGAGGAAATTCACTACCTCCATTACTTCTTCCTTCGCCTCATCCAGTCCGGCCACATCTTTGAAGGTGACCGTCACCTTCGTATCTTTATCAAATAGCGTCGCTTTGGACTTTCCAATGTTGAAAATTTGTCCTCCGGCACCGCCGCCTCCCCCGCTCATGCGGCGGAAAATAAACAGCCATAGAATGACCAAAAATCCAATGGGAATCAGCCACGACAAAAGAGGCGTGAGCCAGTCCGTCTCTGTCTCGTAAACCGGCTCTACTTTTTCGTTGCGCGGCAATTCCTCATTGACGCCTCCGAGCCGATTGGCAAAAACCTCTACAGGCCCCGTATTAAATGTATAATTGGGTCTGTCAGAACCAAAACTCGTTCGATTGGCGTCGTCGTACTTCGAATCATTTAATGCATCTTCGGTGAGATACACCTGACCGGTCGTTTCGTTGACGATCACTAGTTTGCGCACATCGCCGCGTTCCACCATTTGTTCGAACTCAGTAATGGTGATTTGCTCGTCTCCAAAGGAATCGGAATTGATAAAATTAATCCCTACGATAAAGGCAATAATCAGCACATAAATCCAAATGGTGTTGAAATTGAATTTGCCGGGTGGCTTCTTGCCATTCTCTTTATCAGGGCGTTGATTTGGTTGTTTATTCTTCATTTATATTTTTCTAATCTCTGTATATAACACTGCCCACGCAATTATGATTATGTTTCGCGGGAAAGAGTTAAGAGGAAGAGGGGAAAGCCGTTGTTTTAGCGTCTCCCCAAAGGTGTTCTATTTCGTAAAACTCACGCGTTTCCGGGTGAAAGATATGGACCACTACATCGAAAAAGTCAACCAGAATCCACTGCGCGGTAGATTGACCTTCCATATGATTCGGAGTAATTTGATATTCCTCTTTTAGCAATTTTTGCAGGTTGTTGGCTATGGCCTTCACCTGAGTTACTGACTGGCCGCTGCAGACAATAAAAAATTCCGCCGGCGCTTCGGGAATATCCCTTAGATCCAGTTGAACAATGTTGTGAGCCTTCGTGGCCTGCATACTGTCTATAATGAGTTGTGACAACTCAGAGGCGGGGATATCGTTTTCTTTTAGTTTCTTTGCTACTGTCAAATCGTATTAAGTGTCATTTCATGAAAGTACAAAAGTACTCAAACTCTACTAGCCGCTCAAATGAATGGAGTAGAAGCGGGTTAATTCGCTGTCATTTTTCTCATTTAGCCTCTACCCAGGACTTTATGTCTTATTGGGCATCAAAAACCCCGCCACCCCAATTTTCACTGGTGTCAACTGACTATCAGACAGCCGGCCGCGGACAATATGGCAGCCCGTGGACCGATCCTGGCGGAAATATTTCTATGAGCCTCATTGTTTATCCTGAAAATTTGCGCGCCGAGCATCAATTTATGTTGCACATGTGGAGTGCCCTGGCGCTGGCGGAAGCACTAGTTTCAGCCGGTCTCCCCTCCGAATCCGTCCGCATCAAATGGCCCAACGATATTTTAGTCAATGCCCAAAAAGTCGCCGGTATTCTCTTGCAATCTAATATTTCAGGCGCCTATATCCGGCAGTCAATATTGGGAGTCGGCATCAACGTGAACGCTTCTCCCTTCGGCATGTCTCAGGTGACCTCTCTCTCTCAGGAAGGCGTTCACACGCAGGCCGGCCAGCTTCGCGAGCAGTTGCTCGGCTACCTCTTTCGCAGCTATCGTGAAATGATATTCGATCGCGGACTATCAGTTTATCAGGAGATGTATTATCAACGATTGTGGAAGTATCAGGAGACCGTTCGCTTTTACGAAAACGATAGCTTGCAAACCGGCGTCATCACAGGCATCTCACCATTGGGTCACTTGTGCATCGACACAGATCAGGGCCCCAGAGAGTTTACCACTAAGTCCATTCGCTTCCTCCGCGAATAATTTTATTTCTTTTGTACATTGGGCGTGCCCCTTCCTCAGCACAGTCTCGTCTACCGGACGAGACTGGCCTCGGTCGGGTCGGGCTATCCGCTCGTAGTCAGGACCCCGTGCGGCGGCATCCGTACGGCTGCGTAGGGCTTCCGTT
>JAWLFI010000245.1:0-3186 GCA_041685645.1 Saprospiraceae bacterium
ATTTTGGCCAATATAGAGTATTCAAAGAATTTAATCAAAAAAGAAGGATAAAAACATCACATTTTACAAATAAAAATAATGCTACAATGGGGTAAAAGCCCACTACAAGAATGTAAAATGATTGTTGTTGTAATTTTTTCGATATTGTTGCTATTGCAGCTCTGTAGTCAACTTTGCGTGAGAATTCGAGCTTCAAACATGGCACTACAAACGGCACAAGTCTGCGAACCCGAAAATCTGTGGGATGAGAACTTGCTTTTACACTATTGCGATCTAATAATAGCCTTTCAAACTCGAAAAATGCTTGCATTTTTTGTCTTGCGGGCCGAAGACTTCACGGTTTCTTATTAGCTTCTTTCTACTGCGATGAGGTGTATCATATGTTTATACGTGATATCTTTACTTTGTTCCCGGCAGAATCCACTCAATTCCGAGGCTTAACCCACAATGAAAAAGTTGTTTTTCAACAACCCACCTAAGACGGCGATAATATTTATGATATAGTTTATGAAAAAAAACGGATTAGCTTTCCTCATTGTAGGATCAAATTATTGCAAGATTACGAGTCTTTTCGATCTCTCTGATAAAAAAGCTCAAGGCTCGGGGTTTATTCCTTTGATAAATAGTTGAGTTTGCTACGAAAACCCTTCTTAATTCCGTATGGATGCAAAACACAATGTCTTTCTTATCGAATATAATCTTTCCTCAAGTTGTGTCGTGTCCCATTGCTTACACATACACATTAGCTTTTTGTATGGGATTGTGATCTTCGAGAAATGCTGAGTCATGTTACTGAAGAGTGAGTGCCCTTGCCACTTTATTCTTGCAGACCAGGTCTTGATCTTTTTGCCCAGCTCTGCGTTGCTCTTCAGTCGCATAGCTAGTACTATGCTCCTTCCTCGCGCCTTGATCTGAACAAAAATCTGCTGCGACTTTTCCATACTTATTGAGTGGTAATGACACTTGATCTGAGTAAAAATCTACTGCTATTTTTCAATAAGCACCTGGTGGCAAGGGGATTAGAAAGTTCTTGTATTGAGCGAAGCGAGATTGTAATTGAAATACACTTGGAACTCAGGATTTACAAGTTATTTTACTCTGACTGTAAGGAATAGTTAATCTAACTTTTGTGCTATACCCCCCCTATTCCGGCTAGAGTGAAACGTCCTCCCGGCAGGGATAGAAGCGGTACGGCGCGCCCGCCGGCCTGTAGCTCGGCCTTTGGCGAGGAGGCGACAAGTGAAGCCACCGCAGCCTTAGGGCAGCTAAGGCCGGCCAGCGGTGTAGGAGCGGATAGCCCGATGGCCCCGCCGCGGAATTGCATAGTCGCGTTGGATTGGGCGGGGGCAGCCGGCCAAAAAATAAAAGGGAAATTACGGATGTAATAAAAGGCCATCTTGCATGCTGAGGGTGCGGTCGCTGATCTCCGCGAGCTCGGGATTGTGGGTGACCATGACGAAGGTCTGATTGAGTTCGTCGCGAAGGCGGAAAATGAGGCGGTGTAGGTCGGCGGAGGTTTCCTCGTCTAAATTGCCCGTGGGCTCGTCGGCAAAGACGACCTGTGGCTGATTGATAAGTGCCCGGGCGATGGCAACGCGCTGCTGCTCTCCGCCGGACAACTGGGCGGGCTTGTGGTGATCGCGGTCGGGTAGGCCGAGTAAGTCGAGTAATTCCCTGGCGCGCTCAGTGGCGGAACTTTTATTCTGGTGAATAAGGGCGGGTAGAAGGATGTTCTCCAGGGCGGTAAATTCGTTGAGGAGGTTGTGAAATTGAAAGACAAACCCGAGTTGTTGGTTCCTAAATTTGGCGAGGGCTTTTGACTTGAATTGGAAGGGATTCTGCCCTTGAATTTCTACGAGGCCACTGTCGGGTTGCTGCAGGGTACCGAGGATATGCAGAAGCGTGGACTTTCCGCTACCGGACTTGCCGATGATGGATAAGATTTCTCCAGTTTTCACGCTGAGGTCTATGCCTTTGAGGACTTGCAATTGATCGTATGATTTTTTTATGTCTTGAGCTGTCAATATCGCCGCCAAAATAGTTTGATTTGTGTTATGCAAAGTAACAAAATATTTCCATGCCAAAGGGGTATTGGTAGTGGGAGAGCTGTTTTCTATTTTGATTTATTACATTTGTAGAAATATGGACCAGGCACCAACCGGCGGTCCTTTTTATCCCGTATATTAGAAAAACGGGAGGGTATAAAATGTGTTTTTTGCTGTCTGAGTTGAGTGATTCGACGCCTGAGAGCGAGGAAAATATATATTGAAGGAATAAGTTTTATAGCCGAGTCGTCGTTAAGTAAGAATGCATATGAGATTATTACAGATCACGAAAAAATTCCCTTATCCACTGCACGATGGAGAGAGCATCGCGGTGACGAATCTGTCGAAGTCGCTTTGCGCGCAGGGTTGGGAAGTGGATTTGTTGGCGATGAATACCAGCAAGCATCCTTTTGAGAGCGACGAGCGGCCCTCAGCGCTTTCGCATTATGGAAAAGTTCGATTTTCTAATATAGATAATCAAGTGACCTGGAAGGGAGCGCTGTTGCATTTGATGCAGGGAAAATCCTATCAGGTGGAGCGCTTTGTGGATTTTAGTTTTGAGCAGCTGCTGGGTGCTATGCTTAGAGAGGGTCGATACGATGTAGTTCAATTAGAGTCCTTTTACCTTTCGCCTTATATTGAAGCAATTCGGCGATATAGTAATGCGCATGTTTCCATGCGTGCGCACAACATCGAGCATTTGATCTGGCGACGACTGGCACATCATACTGATCGTGGCTTAAAGCGCTGGTACTTGAAAAAAGTCTATCGGGAATTAGAAACCCTGGAGACACAATTTTTATCAGAATACGATTCCCTGCTATCTATTTCCTCTTGCGATCAAAAGAAATTTTTGGAATTGGGCTATAAGGGGCCGATAAAAAACATACCGATTGGTCTGAATCCCGAACAATACGAGCGAGTTCAGCAGAATGAGGTGAAGGATATTGGATTTATCGGCACATTAGATTGGCGGCCGAATGAACAAGGCTTGCGATGGTTTTTGGATGAGATATGGGGCGATTGTTTGAACCTTTTGGGAAAAAACCGACTACATATCGCCGGGCGTGGCGCTTCTCCGTCGCTACGAGGTAAATTGGAATCAACTCCTTATTGCGACTATCACGGAGAAGTACCTTGT
>JAWLFI010000246.1:0-3163 GCA_041685645.1 Saprospiraceae bacterium
TATTGATTGATATCCCACCTTGACTCAGGAATGAACGGCTTAAATAAATAAGACCACAAAATATATCCACTGGAAGAAAATCCACTCTTATTCTACATCACAGCTACAAACACCAGAGAAACGGAGTCTCTAAAATCTTATAGAAATACCTAAAAAAGCGATCAATAATTATTACTTTCACCACTCATTACTCAACAAAACCAAAGGACATGATAATAGGCGTGCCTAGAGAAATCAAATCCAGTGAGAATCGAGTCGGTGTAAACCCTGCCGGCGTTCTGGAGTTTACTAAAAGAGGTCATACAGTTTACATACAATCCACTGCGGGTGAAGGAAGTGGCTTTACAGATCAAAAATACGAGCAAAGTGGAGCGATCATTCTACAAACCATTGATGAGGTTTATGAAAAGGCTGAAATGATCATCAAGGTCAAAGAGCCGATAGAACCGGAGTATTCACTCGTTCGCAAGGGGCAGTTAGTTTTTACCTATTTCCATTTTGCCTCATCTGAGGCTTTGACGCGAGCTATGATTAAGAGTGGGGCGACCTGCCTGGCTTATGAAACCGTGGAAATGGCCGATCACTCCTTACCGCTGTTAATTCCCATGTCTGAAGTTGCCGGAAGAATGTCCATACAAGCGGGCGCGCACTTTCTCGAAAAGCCCAAAGGTGGAAAAGGCATCCTTCTCGGAGGAATTGCAGGCGTTCAGCCCGCGAAAGTGATGATACTTGGTGGTGGAGTTGTGGGCACGCAAGCCGCAAAAATGGCCGCCGGCTTAGGGGCAGATGTTACCATTATGGATATCAATCTCAACCGATTGCGCGAACTGGAAAATATCATGCCGCCCAACGTGAGAACACTTTATTCAAATGAGCTGACAATCAGAGAACTCGTACCTCGATTCGACTTAATTATTGGCGCCGTGCTCATCGCTGGTGCAAAAGCGCCAAATCTCATTACAAAAGATATGTTGGGAACGATGCGACCGGGCACCGTTCTCGTTGATGTTGCTGTGGATCAGGGCGGTTGTATTGAAACTACGCGTCCCACAACTCATGACGAACCAACTTTTGTTATTGATGATGTTGTTCACTACTGCGTAGCCAATATGCCGGGTGCAGTGCCCTACACTAGTACGACCGGACTAGTAAATGCGACCTTGCCCTACGCCCTCAAATTGGCAAAGGAAGGTTGGAAGACCGCCTGCTCTAACAATCAAGCCTTGAGAAAAGGTTTGAATGTCGTGAATGGACAAGTCGTCTATAAAGGCGTGGCCGAAGCTTTTGACTTAGAGTATGTGCCCGTGGAACAAGTCTTGTAATCACTGCAATGAAGCAATACTTAATGCACTCCTTAAATTTAAGGGGTGCATTTTTTATTTGAGGTAAAAATCTGCCGTCAACGCAGAAAACTCTGATGTTTTTTGTCCGGGTTTTTCCCATAAAGTTAGACTGGTAGCCTTAGCCTTTTGAGCAAAAGCTCCCTTTTCCCACTCCAGTAGACATAAATTCCAATCAGCTCCGATGGAATGTCGAACTTTACAGGATGCTACGAGATACCAGCCCGATTCCATCGCTTGCGTCACTAACTGAGCCTTGTGAGGTAAAGGCGCAACGAGTGAACATCGCGCCCGATCGCTCGACAATAAAAACCATTGATCAAACAAATGAGAGAAAAAAGAAGGGGAAGCATGTCGAAATATCTTGCGATTGGAGTCTGTGGGCAGTGTGCTGAAACTGAAATAGGGCGGATTACTCATCAAATAATCATATGGGCCCCAATCATTTGGCGATAGAGAATGCATATCTGCTAATGAAATACTGATGCGATCACTCCAACGAGAAGTGCTAACATTCTGACGCGCCAGAGATACCGCTTCCGGACTCTTATCTATACCCGATATCTGAAGTGTTGGTTGACGCTGGGCAGCCATAAGACAAAGCAAACCACTACCACAGCCTACATCCAAAAGATGAGTGGCTGATGATAAGGTAGCCCAACTGCCCAATAAAACGCTGTCGGTACTGACTTTCATCACTTCGGGACTATGACTGATGGCAAACTGCTGGAACTGAAATTTCGACACCTTTCTATCTTGAATCAAAACGAATTGACGATCATCAAGGGAATTCGCCCTTGCCGCTCATCATTCCAATATCGGAGATTGTAAAACCCACTGGGAAAGTGATGTTGAACCAATAGTCGATTACTTCCGGGAAAAAGTACTTGCCTGGACTGACTCAATACCTGACCACTCATGGATGTAACCTCAAAATGAAATTCCTCTTCAGTTTCTGCGGACCACAATAGACCAATATCAGAGGATGGGGCGGGATGCGGCGCAACTCGCAGTTGCACCAAAGCTGTATCCAAAGGGTCTTCTTCCTCCACACACAATGGATGCAAAGGGTCGATTTCACACCAACGTGCCATAAACTCTTCGAGGAATATGGAAGACAAATCCCGTTCATACAGTACCAAGAGGTTTTCATCATTCGTATCTTCAGCTTTTTGCGTCCAATTATGGGAACCCATAATCAGACAGCTTCGCTCAGTGCCGGGATCAATAATGGCGTATTTATGATGATGAATGTGATTTTGATTCGCTGCCAAAACGTCCACGCCGTTCTCACGCAAAGTGGAGTACTCACCCCCATTGTCATTAATGTTATTGATTATCCCACGCACCTTCACTCCTTCCTCTTGCTTCTCCAAAAGGAGGTCGCGTATCTCATTCTTGGTAAAGGTCAATAAACTAAAGTATATTTCGTCTTCGGCTTGCTCCAGCGCTCTCAAAATGCCTGCAGTGGTTCCATCCGAGGGAGAAAAATAGGATCTCAAAGGAATCGTGTTCAAAAACATTTCCTCAGGTGTATCTTCTACTTTTTGGCGACTGCGCCTGGACTCTGAGAGATTGAAAAAATTACCCGTTCCACCCCAAAGGGTCTCGAACTCCTTAAAATATACCTTGGCCAACATTTGGTCTTCAAAGGTCATGGCGGAGTTGGGGTCGGTATATAGTTGATTCCGGGTCAGGTTAGTTCCACCCATAAACAGCCAGGCGTTAGATACCGAGCCAGGATCAATAACAATGAATTTATGGTGCATTAGAGCATTGGAACCAGTCATTCTAAACACGGGGAATTCAGTATTGAAAAAGCC
>JAWLFI010000063.1:0-13119 GCA_041685645.1 Saprospiraceae bacterium
TTCTCATGAACCAAAAGGGTAGTGGCTTTGTAGAGCGACCTGAACTATTGGGTCGATATACAACCTCTATCAGTTCAGCTCAGACCGGAGATTTTAATCAGGATGGATATCTTGATATTTTTGCGACTCGACACGGATTGATCAATAATCCACGGAACCAGGATGATATTTTGTTAAGCAACCCCTTCCACTCGTCAGGGAATCATTTCATTCGCTTTCAAATCATCGACTCTACACATTATACCATGAGTGGGATACAGGTAAAGGCGCGATTATTTTCAGATCTGGGAATGCAAAGCAGGACTTTGAGAGTCGGTGAATCCTACGGACTCTGTGGTTCAAATATTTTGCATTTTGGTTTGGGAGAAAACAGCAGTATAGATTCGGTAGTTTTTGACTGGCCGGGTGGTCGTTCCGAAACCTATTTTCCCAACGAAGTCAATACGACCTATTTGTATACTTCCGGAGTAGGACTCAGCGCTGAAAGAGAAGTGCTTTTTCCCCATGAATGTTTTGGACCTGGAGATACCACTCAAATATTAGAACTTGATGAGAGTTCACCAGATTTAAATATCTATCATAATGATATGGAAATTAGCTTCCTTCAAAGCCAGAACCTCCATCAAACCGGCAGATATTTTTGGGTTGACCGCGATGAGTCCGGTGCCTGGATGAGGGCCAAGGCAACTTCACTGGCTCCGCCAAGCCCAGCGAACACGACCCTGAGCCAATCGGGAAATATTGCTTTGTGTAAGCGGCAAGAGATTGTGATTGAACCCCTGAATCATGAAAACTTTTTATACTGGAATACAGGAGATACCAGCCCGACCTTGACGATAGATGAGGCAGGTATTTATGAGGCTGTATTTAGGAATTGTGCAGACACCTTTGTATCCGATCCACTGGAAGTTTCTATCCTGCCAGAAATAGATCTATCGGTCGAAAATGATACGGTCAATAGGGGAGAAAGAGCTATGCTCAGGGCAAGAGGAGAGAATATTCGTTGGTATGAAAATGAAGATAGTGAAGTAGCACTGCAGGAGGGTAGTACTGTGTTTATCATTTCGCAACTCGATAGGGACACTACATTATACGCAGAGAGCCGCGAATTCTTTTCCTCGGATGAGGTTGCTATTGGTCCCGTCATAGAGGAAGACAATTTGAAGATGACGGATCCCTGGTTCTCCGCTGAAATTGAATTTGTTGCGCATACCAACTGCGAACTAAAGCAAATATCTGTACACACGATCGATTCAGGCAGGCGGGAGTTTCAATTACTGAATCCTTTGGGTGAGAGGATCGAGAGAAAGACATTCAATTTAGACAGTAATCAGGAATACACTATCGATCTGGGGTGGGAGCTAGAAGCCGGGAAGTTATATTCTCTCACGACAAACGTAGGTATAAATTTAGAGGAATTTGGATTTCAGGGTCCACAATTGTACAGCATTGAGTTAGGTGATAATGCATTTCCAATTGGAGATGGAGAGCATATCACAATAACGGGTACGAATCGGGGCATACAGGAGTTTTTCTTTTTTTCAGAATGGGTGATTCAGCCTCCGGCAGATACCTGCACAAGTGAGCGAAAGCCAGTTCGTGGGGTCATCGATCCGACAGTTAGCAGAGCGAGAGCGTTTGATTCTCAACTTCGGGTATTTCCCAATCCGGCAAGTGATCAAATAACAGTAGAACGGTTGCATACCGCTCGCGGGATTTTGACTGTTCGCGACAGTTATGGGAAAATGATCTTCGAGAGCTCATGGAATGGATCGCGAAAGGTCATTCCCTGTCATTCCTGGCCAAGCGGGATGTATATTTTGAGTTTAGATCAGGCAGGTGTTCAGGATCGGGAAGTTTTCATGATAACCCATTGATGAGTGCACGACTATTTGATTCTGTGAGCGCTGCGAAGTAGTGCACATCGGTGTTGGAGAGGGTTTGTTGCATAGTTTCACTGATATACAGGAGGTCGATAAAGATCCGGACTCTGAAAAGTGCTTTGACCGATGTGCAGACCGATCCGCCGGAGGCATGGAAGTGCCGGAGGCGGAGAAGGGCCGAATGAAAAATGAGCTACGAAGCATAGCGACCCGAAGGGCGCAGCCCGAGGGACACAGCCTAATAAAAATGAAAATAAAAAGATGATTGGAGAAAATCAAGGGTGGCTAGTCGGAATCGAACCGACGACCCTTAGTACCACAAACTAATGCTCTAACCAACTGAGCTATAGCCACCATGATTTAAAACAATGCGGAGGAGGAGGGATTCGAACCCCCGGTGCCCGTGAAGGCACGTCGGTTTTCAAGACCGGTGCATTAAACCAGCTCTGCCACTCCTCCGAACGAGCTGCAAATATACATTAAAATTAGTGTTCGGCAAGAAAAATTTTAGAAAAAATTGCCCAACCACAAGGTCGGTGAGTTCGGTATAGCTATAATAGAAGTGAGTGTGGGGCAGTAGTCAGTCAAGTGAAAAATTTGTACTATCTTAGATGGTGAGCTGTGATTATAAAGCGAAAAGGCGAATATGTCAAATGAGCCAAAAAAAGTGAAGCATTGGATTACTGGTTGTTTAGAAAACGACAGAGTATCGCAAAAGTTATTGTACCAGCATTATTTTGCTGAAATGGTTCGTATGATTGAGAAATACACACGTGATAAGGATGCGGTGATCTCGATTGTGAATAATGGGTTTTTGAAGATTTTCAAAAATTTAGAGGCTTATGACATCGAGCGGCCATTTGGTCCCTGGGCTAAAACTCTTGTGTTTCGCGCTTTGAGCGACTATTTCAGATCGAGCAATCCGCAATCTAAGGTAGTGTCCTTATTTGAAAGAGATGCAATTGCTGAGCAGCCGGCTCTGGATCATTTGTATATGGAGGATTTAATCTTGCATTTAAATCAACTGCCGCCAACGACAAAAAAGGTGTTTATCCTGTATGCAATTGAAGGGTATAAGCACAAAGAAATAAGCGAGATCTTATCTATTAGTGATGGGACTTCTAAGTGGCACGTCTCAAATGCCAGAACAATTTTACGGAAATATATTGGCGGATTAAATGAAGGAGGTGTTTATGTCCAATAAGCAGAACCAACATCCCTGGGAGGAAGAGGCCTGGCAGCAAATGGAGGGTCTATTGGATCAAGAATTGCCGGTAAGACCTGTGGGATACTATCTCCGAAGGCTTTCTGCCGCCGTTTTCCTCTTCATTCTAGGGAGTGCTGCCATTATGTTTTTGATGCCGGATAGTGAACAAGAGGAACTCGCAACAAAAGCAATCAATGAAAGGGGAGAAATAGGCTATGCCATTGCTACCGTCGATGTTGATCCTGATCAACGCATTGAGCGGTCCTCAACATGGGGTGATCTAACAGATGCCACCGATTTAGATGGAAGTTGGGCTTCTTCTCTTCCATCTTTTTCTACCAGGGAAAATTTCGATTTCCAAAGGAATAGGAGTCTGAGGGTGGGGAGTGACCTATTTGATCATTCAGGTCGCCAGATGCCCGTTTCAAGTATTGACTTTTTGGATGGAGAGTTCTTGTTCTCTGAGTCAATTGAGCTACATAATGTCACTTTGAGCGATTCCGATATTATTAAATCTGGTTCCCGTTTAGCCTCAATTGTTCAATTTGCTGAAGTGAATAGCTCTTACATGACTCAAGGCCATTGGGGTGGTGGGATTCATTATGGGATAGAATTGGGTGTTTCCAGTCGATGGCGAGCGAGTATATCGGCGGGCTATCAGTATCATAGATTTGCCGGTATTCATGGGCAAAATAATTATTCCGTTCCATTGATTCTTCCCGAACCCGGTTCAGAGCCTTTTGAACCAAATACTTCTAGTGAAAACAATTCTATCAAATTGCCGGAATTACATCCCAATCTGCATCAATTGAGCATGACGGGTCAGTTGTACTTCACTCCGTGGAAAGAGAGAGGAATTGAAATGGGTGCGATTGTTCGGGGTCAGAAAAATATGTATTTCATCAATTCCGAGATTGTGAATAGTCCCATGCGATTCTCTTATCAGGATTTAAACACGACCAAACAGCAAGATGACTGGTCTCACTACAGTCTGAGTTTAGGTGCTGGATTGTCATATGCATTTAGTCCCCGCTGGAAAATTCATTCTCGAGCATTTTACACCAACAACTTTATAGGATCACAAGCTAAGCCCGGTTTTATAGATGACCATCTTTGGTCTGCTGAATGGGGTGTTAGTATGTATTGGTAAATCCTCGTTATCTGTGACTTAAAGGTGCAGTCTACTTTTTTTCTCTAACAATTCATCTTCGGTTTCCTCGCGATCGGGATCCGGCACGCAACAATCTACGGGGCATACGGCAGCGCATTGTGGCTCTTCGTGAAAACCTACACATTCAGTGCACTTATCTGGCACGATGTAATACAAGTCATCGTCCACCGGTTCCTGCTGAGCGTCTGCATCTACTACTTTTCCGTCTTCAAGTTTATAATCTCCCTTTACTGTGTTGCCATCTGAAATTGCCCATTCAATGCCTCCCTCGTAAATAGCATTATTGGGGCATTCCGGTTCGCAAGCACCGCAATTTATACATTCGTCTGTGATAATGATGGCCATAAACATTCAATTTGGTTACAATTTGGTTACAATTTGGTTACAAAAGTCCTACTTTTGTATCTAATTAACAATAAAGCCGATGCGAAGTTTCATAAAAACTTTTTTATTCCTGACTGTGAGTTGGATTTTGGCATGGAATACTTCCGTAATGCAAGCACAGGTAGTTTTCGAAATCAATGATTTTAAAGCGGAAGAAAATAGCTTGAGTACGGTATCCGGAGCTCAACTTTTTTCCGAGTATTTGAGATTGACACCCGCAAAAACAAACCAGACGGGTGCTACCTGGTACAAGGAAGATAAGATTAACATCAACGATGGTTTTTTTACGGAATTTGAGTTCAGGATCATAAATGCTGACGATACTCATGGAGGTGGTGATGGATTTGCTTTTGTCATTCAAAATCAAAGTCCTGAAATCGTTGGTGGAAGTGGAGATGACATCGGCTACAAGCAATTAGATCGCGCCGTAGCTATAGAGTTTGATATTGTTCAGGATGTTGGAGAGGAAAGCGCCAATCACGTTTGTCTTTCATTTTACGATACAGAATTGGGGTATTATAGAAAATATGCTACTGTTCATGCAATTCCCGAGTTGAATGATGGTAAATCACATTTTGCCCGCGTAGAATATCGGGAAGGTCAATTAATCTTTTATTTGGACAGTTACTTATTTCCTATTTTAACCGTTCGGCTGGATATTGCAGATCGGATTGGGTCTGCCGATGGATTTGGATGGGTGGGATTCACCTCTTCGACCTCTGAAGCCTATGCAAATCACGATTTGCTGAGTTGGAGTATGGGTGCATATAATCCTCCGCCGGAAGACATTGATGAAGATAAGATTGAAGTGAGTGAAAAGGAAGAGGTTATCGTAAAAAATAGAAAGTTGACGATCAGCATATGGGATGACGACATGCTGGATCAAGACACTGTTTCCATTAAAGTAGGAGATGAGTGGATCCTGACAGATTATGAAGTGAGAAAGGAGAAAAAAGTCATTCAGTACACGCTGAAAGGGTTTTCAAGCGATATGGTGATGTATGCCCATAATATGGGATTGATTCCACCGAACACAGCGGCGATCGAGGTGAAGGACGGCAATAAAAAATATCGTTTTGATATGAAGGCCGATTTAAACTCTTCACAGTCTATAAGATTTCGCTATCAAGCTCCGGAGTAGCTATTTTATCTAGAGGAAAAGTGCGTGCATTTCTCGGCCAGCGGGCCGAAGACCTCGCGGTTTAATATGTTTTTTAATGCGGAGAAATATCGTATGAATACTTCGGTTTAAAAAGATGTATGCTGTTCATTTAGTAAATCAACTTTGAGGTAAATCGCCAGTGCTTCAACAGCCATATTTTTATAATGTAAGTCATCGATTTGCAGCTGCACCGGAAGTTGTTTACTCCTCTTTGCGGGAAGATCATCTCGTTCCATGAATTGATAAATGACCTGAATCATTTTTGAGTATCGCTCATAGTCATCGACTATTGGCAAGGGACGCATTTCTAGTGCTCGCGCCGCTTGTAAAAACATAACCGGGTGGTAGTAAGCCCAGTGCCGGGGCTGCTGAGCGCTCAACAATAAAGACGACCAGCTGACATCCCAATAAGTCGAAGTAAGAATTTCTCTGGGATGATCTTCTCGATAGGCTTTGATCAATTCTTCGCCCATGTAATGAAAGGAGTCAATTCTATCATTGATCGATTTTCCGTCGCGAAATAATGCAGAAATCGAGTCTTCAATCCATCTCGTGTCGTATGAACTTAGGATTTGGAGCGTTTCCAGAGGACGGTAGCGACTCTTTTTCCACAATCTCCGCGTATATTGGCTCTGAAAAGCATACTCAGTTTTTTGAATATATGAAGCCCCGGAGGCCTCCTGCCACCGAAGCGGGTATTCGAAAAGAACATCTATCGTATCCCTGTTTTGAGTAATCGCCTGACTGTATGCATCAATTATATCCCGAATTACTGTCAATTTCATAGAAATATATTCTTATCTGTAAGAAGATAGCATTGCAGTGGAATAGAATCGAAGAGACTTCCTAAAAGCGGACCATGAGACCTCCGAGGATATTTCTTCCAATAATGGGATAATTGACCCATCGCTGTCTAGTGTTGTTTGTTGCATTATACACATGAACGAAAGCCCCCCAGTGCTCTGAGAAAAAATAATCGGCCCCTATGCTAACATCAAACAAGCCGTCGAGTTGTTCTATTTGGTTCAGATCAGCACTTGCAAAAGCTGATACTCCATTTTGATACCTCAAGTCGAGCCAAAGAGTAGAAGAGGGGTTAAAAATCGTGTATTCCGTCCGAAGATTTGTCGTAAATGTAGGGAGGTGAATCGGCTCTTCCAGCTGATCTAATTGAATGAATTTTTGACTCACATTCAACGATGCTGAAAGTTTTTGAGTTACGGGGTAAGCTGCATGAAGGGCGAGTTCCGTAATAGATCCATCGTCGAATAAGGTAGAAAAAAAGCGAGAGTCATAAGCAGTAAAATCCGTGAAGTAAGGACCAAAGAAAGCCAACTGATTCACTTGTTGATAACTTGCCGAGAATTGATAGGTCAGTTTCTGCATTCGACCTTTCACTCCACCAAAAATATCCAGGCTCCATGTATTATTCAGCTCTGAAAGGGAGTCGGGACGGTAGTAGGGATTGCGTTGAGTTAAATGATGAAAACCCTGTGCCTGCACATCGCCACTCACTCCGGCAAAGGCAACGACCTTTTGATCCATAATGGCAAATTGAGCCATCAATTCGGGATAGAGAATGTTATCCTCTCCGGCTTTGGCCCAAAATACTCCCGCTTCCACAGACCATCGATTGGCTTGATATGTATAAGTAGGTCGAAGAATAATATTGTTCAGTTCCTGAGTTTTGAAGTTTTCCCAACCGAGAAATTCTGATTCGATGTCCAGATTGAAAATATTTTTCTCATTGATTTCCCATCGCAGAACGCCACCGAGAGAAGTTTGATTCTCAATCGACTCTAAATTGTCACTGTAATTTCTATAATTAAAGTCCAAACCATAGGATAACCCCCAGGAAGTCGCTTCCGGCGAGAAAGCAGCTAAGTGTGTCTCCCAGGTCGAAAAGCGGCGAGCCGCATCTTCTCGGGAAAAACTATCAATTTCAGTATCGTAACCATAGAGGTCATTAACATTATAAGTATATTGAAGGCCTCCTTTGATGGCCAATAAATCGTGGAATCGATATTGCCCTCCTAACTGAAATTGTGTTTCACTCAGATATTGGTTCTCTACATCGCTTCTATTATCTACACCATAGTGATTTGCATCAATAAAGAATCGGTAATCATCCCCACTGATCGTAGTATGAAAGTCTCCTAATGGACTATTGGGTATTCCATATCCGGCCCGGGCATAAGTTGAATACGCCGGAATGGATTCGGATCTGGGCACGCCAATCGCGCGAATTTTAGGTGAATTGTAATCGTAATCCAGAATGCGCTCCTGAATTTCAAAATCGTATTCTAGTTGCGTGGTGTCGAAGGGCGGCAACTGAGGAGCCATAGTCAATCGCTCTGCTTGTTCCAGTCGCGCATCAAAATCTTTAACCACCTGAACCTGCTCAGAGGGCAGCTCAGTTTGTGCCAGTGCTGAACCAACAAATAGCAATAGTACAGAGCCCACACAAAATATTTTGCAGGACAAAAGCAATAATTTATTCATCTTCAAGTGCTTTTATTTTTTCTAACTTCTCATTGGCTGTCTTCTGAATTTCCTCGGACTCGCCAAAATTTTCTAAGACGGCTTCCAATGCCGCTTTTGCATTAAACAAGTCATCTTTTTCTACCAAAACATCAGATAATAATATCAGGGATTGAGCCACCCAGTAAGGATAACTCGAACTCTCTTTATAAGCTTCCCGGCTCAAGGTTTCCGCCAGGTCCAATTCATTTTGAAGGTAGTATATTCTAGCAATGAGATACCTCGCTTCTGCCGTCTCTTTATTGTCGCTCAGTCGGCTCACTTCATTAAAGGAATTCAGTGCCTGATCCCATTGTTCTTTATCGTAGGCCAACTTTCCTCTATAAAACATTGCAGACGCCTTCTCATCATCAGAGGCATTATTGTTTTCTACTATATCATTGGAGAGATTCTTCACGGCCTGATCATTCTTAGAACGATAAGCAGCTTCCAGGCCGCCCAATTGGGCTTCCAGGCGATCTTCCTCAGACTGAGCCACCTTGGCCCATCTCGAATAATACTCCGTTGCCTTTTTGAAGTCTCTGGTATGATTATATGCAATAACGGCTGCTTTTTTACAGGCTGAACCGTAGTATTGTGAAGGGCCGCGATCTATTACTTTCTCGTATGCCGGAAGGGCGTCTGTATATGATCCAGTGGCGAGATAGGACTCACCCATTCTAAAAGCTGCCGTCAGCGCATGAATTCCACGAGGGAATTTCTTGAGATAGTTCGAGTATGCCTCAGCAGATTTTTCGTAATTTCCATTTTCATATTGAGCCTCTGCAGCTTTAAAGCTCAAAGAGTCCTTACTCTTAGATCCCAAAGAAACTCCGCTTTTCTCTTCCAAAAAAGTGACGTAGGCGTCTGGATCGCTTAAATCCTGAACGTAGATTTCTTCTATAGCAGACATGGCTTCCTCAGATTGGCTCGGTGTTGGGTTTTTATCAAATACCGCTTTGTAATAATTTAAAGCCGTATTCACATCGCCCAAATTATAAGACAATAAACCCAACCGCAACAAGGCATCCACCACTAACTCGGAAGTAGATTCGTATTCTGTGACTAATCGATTCAAAGGTTTCACTGCGTCATTCAATTGCTCCATTTCGGTGTAGGTAATGCCCATTTCCAGGAGCGCATTATCGGCGTAAGAGCTATTGGGGTACTCCTTCACTAAGGCAGAAAGATCCTTGATTTTCTGCTCCCTTTGTCCTTTAAGGCCTAAAATTATTGTCTTTTGAAAAGCCGCATAGATAAAACCACCACTTTTGAGTTCTATTGCCTTATCGTATTGTGAGATCGCTCGATCATAGGAATTAGCCTTGAACAAACAATCTCCATGTCTCATCAAAGCATCGCCATAAATGTTTTGTGTAATGTATCGATTCTTGATATTTACCCGATTGGTGCGAATAGCTTGAATTGAGGCAGAGAAATAAGATTCGGCTTGAGCAAAATTATTCTGTTTGAAATAGTTATACCCCAGGGTGTAATTTGCCATATAGGGCGAAGAAACCGAGGGAATAGAGCGGATATCGTCAGCAATTTTTAAATAGGACAAAAGAACTTTAGTACTTTCATCGTATTGACCCCTCCTGTGAAGAATATCCCCCTTCCAAAAAGTGGCTTGTGCTAACAGCACGTCATCCTGAGGATGGTTCAGAGATTTCTCTAACATTTCCAGAGCAGAATCGTAGTCCTTACTTTGAAAAAACTGCGTGGCCTTGTAGAAAGTAATCTTCTGGTACGCTTTGCGCACATCGGAGGACGGATTGTCCATTTTTTCGATCGTCGAGATGGCTTTATCGTAATCTCTGGTTTTTAAAAAGAGATCCGATAGTATTTTTTGTGCCTCCCGGTGATAATCGCTGGAGGGCTCAATCTCGTTGAGTGCATTTACCGCCTCGCGATCAAATCCCATTTCAGCGGATAGTTTACCATAATTGAAATTGGCTTCCACAGCGACTTCGGCGTCATCGCCACGACGGGCTGCGTTCGCAAAGGCATTTCTGGCAGACTCCCTTTGATCCAATTGCAAATAACAATCGGCCAAATACAAATTGGCATTTTGCCCCCGATTATTATCTTCATCTGAAACTCTTTGGAAAGCAGAAATCGCCTTTTCATACGCTCCGGTTTTATACCGCACAAAAGCGAGTTGATAGTAATCATCTGCTGTCATCCGATTCCGCTGGCTATAGGCCTCCAAATGGGGTAATGCCAGCTCGTAATCTCTATTTTGAATATAAGACAAGCCCAGGACATAAGCGATTTTATCTTTCTCCTGCACCTGGGGATCTTCCAACTGATCAGGCGAATACTCAATCACCTTATTATAGTCTCCCATTTCGTAATAAATTTGACTCAGATAAGAAGGGAGAAAACGACTGTATCGACGAGACTGTTCTATTTTCTTGAAATAGGGCAGGGCAGCAGAGTAGTTTTCCTGCTCGTAATAACTCATCGCCATGTAGTAATTTGATGGATAGTAATATTCGCCTTGTACATTAGAAATAGAGTTCAACTGGCCCCGAGCCTGAGTATATTGACTTTGATTAAATAACACGTATCCCTTTTTGAATAATATCTCTACACGGCGATCCTCGGGAATATCATCGACGCGAACTTGATCGTAATAATTATAGGCCTCTTGATAATTGCGCTCGTTAAAATAATAATCGGCAATCTCAATAATCGCATCCATTGTCAGTGGGTCGGGCGAATAGTTTTGCACAAACTTCAAAATCAGCTGTTCAGCCTCTGGTCGGTTGAGCTTTACAGAAGCCAGAGCGATGTAGTAGTCAGCCTCAATCAGTTGTCGGTCCATATTCGGATCTGCTACATTTTGAGCCTCCTCCCGAAACGCTCGAAAATCATGGATAGCTTTATCGTAAATACCCTGGCGAAACAGTTGCTCTGCCTGCACAAAATCAGACAGCTCACCACTTTGGCTATGTGGCAATTGCGCCATGGGTTGCAAGGCGTAAAAAATGAGTCCAAAGACTACAAGTGCGATATTTTTCATGAAAACCATATTTTGCGTCCTGACATTATTTGTAAAATCCCTCTGCTTCCCTCTCAACGAAACTTTGAATTTTCTTCCTCAAGCGAAGATACAAATTAACGATTTAAATGATATGATATTTCGCTATCCTTATACAAAAGCACGAAATCATTCAGACAGCCCTCGCAAAATAAAGGCACTTAAAGTAGAATCCAGTCGATGGGCTTTACGACTTGAAATAGTGCATGGCCAAGCATAACCAGCCCAAAATGAGAAAAACTCCTCCAATAGGAGTGATGGGGCCGATCCAGGAGAGAGGTAAAGAGAGAAGGTGAGCCGTGGATAGCAAATACAGAGAGCCGCTGAATAACAGAATCCCTAAAATATAAAACAAAGCACTCAACTGAGCCCACCGATTTTCCTCCTTCACTATGTTTATCGCATATAGTCCGGCCAGCACGTGCGCTAAATGATATATAACAGCCGTCTCATACGTTTTTTCCTGATCTACAGATAAATGTTCTTCCAATCCATGAGCTCCGAAAGCGCCTAATATGACGGCAGCTGCTCCCAGGATACTCAGAATAATTGTAGTAGTTTTTTGTGCTGAAAGAGTCATGCGATTTTGTTTTTAATAGCCCTGCTGTAAATTTACACAAGATTTTCTCATTAGGTAGCAGATGATCTCGTAATTTGTTTGGCCATACATGTGATTTTGGGCGTGCCCCCTCGTCCGTTGTCCTCGGGGTCGGGCCCCTCCGGGGTACCGTCCTCGCATAGCCGCCCGTACGGCGCCTATTTCTCGGACCCACTCGCCTCCGGCGGTGGCCCTCCGTACCCCTCACGCTTGCGCCCTCCGGGCGCTTTCCCATGGACTAAGTTGCAGCTCAGTGATTCAGTGAGGGAATAGTATTGTGTAAATAGTAGATGTTTTTCACTAAGCTGAGGAGCTCAGATAATTTCGCAATACATGTACGCCTCAGTTGACACAGGATTCTTGATTATTGCATATATAAATAAAAATCACTGACATATTGAATGCATTCCCCATTCCAAATCAAAGTCCACCCAAAAACAATTTAAAAAATGACATTAAAAAAAATATTCTCTTTTTGAAAAGCAGTATATTGATGTCATCAATAAAACAGAGTCCCATGCCTAGTCCGTCAAAGCCCATTCAAAAAATTCTCGTTGCGAATCGGGGAGAAATTGCCATTCGCATTTTTAGAGCTGCTTCTGAGTTGAAAATAAGAACAGTAGCCATATTTACTTACCAGGACCGGTATTCACTGCATCGGTATAAGGCAGATGAAGCCTATTTGATAGGAGAGGAAAGTGAACCATTACAGCCGTATTTGGATATCGAGGAAATTATCAGAGTAGCCCAATCATCCGGAGCCGACGCCATTCATCCCGGTTACGGTTTCCTTTCTGAGAATCCCAGTTTAGTTCAGGCCTGCGACAGTGCAGGCTTAATATTTGTTGGTCCTTCTGCGGACATCATGTTCAAATTAGGAGACAAGATACGCGCTAAAGAAGTGGCCAGAAAAGCGAAAGTTCCTGTAATTGAGGATGCACTTGTTGAGAAAATTGAAGCTAAGTCCCTGCAGTCCGTAGCTGAGAAAATTGGGTTTCCCGTCATGATAAAAGCAGCCTCTGGTGGTGGTGGGCGCGGGATGCGAGTAGTTCATTCAGCGGATCAGCTGCTCAAAGCCTGCAAAGAGGCTTCCACTGAAGCTCAATCCGCTTTTGGTGATGCTACCATTTTTATTGAAAAATTCGTAG
>JAWLFI010000064.1:0-13060 GCA_041685645.1 Saprospiraceae bacterium
AAAAAAAAGGAATGGAGCGAACTCCATTCCTTTTTTACAGTTTCAAGCAACTGAATTCTCATAGTTACTCTGCATTCGACCCAATATCTCCTTGAGATACTACAAAAGGTATATCTGCATTACTTTGGTGAATGTTGATATAACCATCGTAATCCGTTAAGAAGTCAAATGATTCATCCACAATTGCATAGCTCAGACCTTCTGCTGCATCCAGACCATCAATGGGACCTAAGAAATACGCTATATCACCACCTTCTGCCGCACTATTCATGTGAATGTGAGCCGGATGGCAAAGATTTGTATTTGTTGTTCCATCATCAAATGCAAGGGTAATCAAGGTTTGGTCGGTATTCAGCTCTGTGAATGTAGCAGTGGCTCCCAAACCATCGGTAATTGCTCCATCATTTTCCATGGCATTTAAAGTATATTCTTGCGTACGGCCATCGTCCATGATATCAATCGTTCGTTCTTCGACTTCTACCTCAGCATTTGAACCGATATTACCTTGTGATACCACATTCCCAATGGCTGCATTACTTTCGTGAATGTTGATGTAGCCATTGAAGTCTATCAATTCATCAAAACTCGCATTGACCATGTGATAACTGACACCGGGTGCTCCATCTAAACCGTCTAGTGGTCCCAGGAAGTACACGATATCTCCACCTTCTTCTGCTGTATTTTCATGAATATGTGCGGGATGACTTACAGTTGTTCCGGTGCTGCCATTTAATAATTCTAATCGAACAATGGTTTGCTCATCTGTAAATTCTTGAAAAGTGGCAGTGGCTTCAACTCCATCCGCAACCGGACCATCATTTGAAATTGCCCCTAATTCATAAGTTACCTGACGTGCGTCAAATGTCATATCATCATCATCGTCGTCGTCGCCACAGGCTACGCCTACGAGTCCTACGATAAGAAATAAGAAAACTAGTGCTTTTTGATTCTTTAGAAAATCTATCATCCTTTAAATTTTTTGGTGATTATATATTGTTATAACTCATCAGAATCTTTTATCGTTGGTTAACAATGAGGTAACACTCCCTTAATGTCGGCTTCGCGTCAATACCCCGGATTTTTACCGAAAGAATACAACAAAATAAACTTCTGGTGTCATTACCGCTCAATGGATATGGAAAAGTCGCAGTAGATTTTTGTTCAGATCAAGGCATAGCCTAGCTTTGCACTGAGAAACAACGAAGATATGAGCAAAAAGATCAAGGCTTAGTCTGTTTGGATGTAGTAGTAATGTCACTAGAAACCAATAGCTTTTGCTCTGAACATAGACCCTAATCGTGGCAGCGTGTGGTATGCAACATCTATGAATCATGCGGGTTCAGTCTTCTGCACCTGCCTCCCTTTGCATTACCCTTGGTCTCGGTCGCTTAATTTTTCTTCTATCTCTTCAATACGTTGTTTTACGCCCTTCGACTGAGGATTGAGTTGCTGAGTTCTTTTGTAATCCACCAGCGCCTCTTCCCATTTTTCCCGAGAGAGATGGACTTCTGCCCGATAGAAATAAGGCTTAGAAAATGAAGGATCATTTCCAATAGCAATCGTAAACATAGACTCAGCATCATCCAGTGAGTCCAATTCTAAATACAATAAACCGGCATTATAAAAAGTCTCAGAAGCGCCCGGATCCATTTGATGAGCTTTTCTATACTCTTCCAGCGCTTGCTCCAGTCGTCCGGACTGGTGCAAAAACAGTGCTTTTGAGTGTATGGGGCGCAGTTGATCCGGCGCGGCTCGAATGGCATTGTCGAAATAGGTTAGAGCGAGATTGATATCTTCTTCTCCCATTATCTCTCCCATCAACAACCAGGCATCCACCAATTCCGCATCGAGTTCTACTGCCGTTTGCAGGGCTTCCACGGCATTTGCCGGGTCGTCCATGTCTCGATATAGTATTCCTTTAAAAAGGTGAGCTTTCGCTGATCCCGGATGCTCGGCGATAATATTATTCGTGAGAGTCATGGCAGCCATATATTGTTCTAAGATCAGATGGTACTTAGCCAACCTCAGACCGACTGCTTCATCCTTTGGAAAAGTCTTTCGCGCATCTTTCATCACTTGCAAAGCATCAAAAGACATATTGTTTTTCATATAAGCGTCCGCCAACAGCATATAGTGCAATACTGTATCGGGTTGTAGCTCCATAGCTGTAGTATAGTCGCGTATCGCTTCGGAGTAAACTTCTCTGTCTGCATAAATCTCTCCGCGCAAACGATAGAGTTTCGCATCTCCGGGCTTCTCATCAAGAAGCGCTGTTACCTCGTCAATTTCTTCGTCGCCGGAGGATGGAGTTGCCGTATCTTTTTTATCGTCCGCAGAAGAATTACACGCCAAAAAACAAAGGCAACAGCAGGAGGCTAGTAAAAATATATGCTTTTTCAAAGTATCGAGTTTTAGGTAGTTCTTTTACATACAACGGCTTTCCCGGCAAAGTATGCATCAATAATCGGGTTTTTCTCTTACTTCTGCAAAAGTAAGTAATAAAAGACCTCGAAGATAGCACGAGCTCTTCGAAGAGACAGAACACTATTGCTCTTATTCACAAGTACTTCTCCGGGATTTTTTAACGTTGAATTGGTATGAGCCATATGAAGAGAAGTATTTCGGCTTTCATTGCTTTCTCGGTCAGTGCCTTTTTAGTCACTGTTCCCTTTTCCACTCATGGACAGGAAGTACTAATGCAGCTGGGTGATGATGAATCGGAAGGTTGGGATGCCTATTCTTGCACAACAAACGGCAGTCAGGTCTTCGCACTGGGATTTAACCGAACCACTGTGATTGATGGAGTGGAGTTTACGGCCCGGGAACGCGGCGTTGTCCTCGGTCGCATTGAAGAGCAACAGGTCACCAGCTGGGGCCATTTATCTTCTCGCGGCCGCACCATTGTTCACGATATTGTCCAGCAGGACTCAAGCATATATATTCAGGGGAATGCTTTTTCCTTTTTAACTTATCGGGGAGATACAATACTAGCTTCCAATGGCGAGAATAACAGTTTTATTCTTCAACTCACCACTTCGGGTGATCTCGTAAAACACATCCGCCTTCGGGGGAAAGGTGCGATTTTGGGTCAAGGCGCTCGTTGGAGTGGCACCCCCGGCGGTGCTTTAGTCACTCTCTACCAATTCACGGATACAGTATCTGTGGATGGAGAGTCGTGGACGGCACAAGCCTCCACTGCCAGTCTTGTCCTCCACTGGTCTTCAGACCTGAGCTATATCGGCGGCCGACTCATTGACGGGAGTGGAGCTATCGAAGGCGAGCACTTAGAGACTTTTGACGACGAGGTTTTTGTTGCCGGGCGATTCAAGGGCAGTATAGCCGCTGCTACTGATTCTATTTTTACGCGAACCGCAGATCACGATGGCTTTTTATACGTGTATCAGATCCCGGGCAATGAGCGATTTATAAAACATTTGCGCGGCCAATACGAGGATGCTGTTTACGCTCTGGCCGTAGCTCAGGATGCCATTTACCTCGGAGGGCAATTTATAGGAAACATCCGATTGGGAGACCGCGAGATTTTAACCGGCCTAACCGTGGCAGGCTTTATCGGTGCATTAGACCGATCCGGTCAGGTACTTTGGCTAGACGCCCTCCGCGGCAGCAGCAGCTTTACTTCAGTTCGCGACATTGCACGCCGGGAAGATGATCTTCACTTCATCGTTTGGAGCGGTGGTATTACTACCTATCGGGGAGACTCTCTCATTGAGCCTACTGAAGTTGGACAGGTGCATTCCATTCTAGCTCATTGCGACGCTTCAGGCCAGTTGAGGGACTGGGAGCTCTGGGTGGGACAGCCCGTTATTTATGCCCAATCCTTTCACTTTCAACATGAGGCTCTCCGCATCACTGCTGAAATGATGGGCCAATTTGCAGGAATTCAGAGCCGTGGATCCTTTGATGCCTTAGTCATTGATCCCCAATCCACGAGCAGCCATCCGCTGGACCCTACTTCCCTACCGAAAGATTACGCTGTCTATCCGCAGCCCGCCGATGAATCCCTTTTTTTAGCCCCTGCCCCTCCACTAAAAAGTGAGCTTTTTATTTATGATATTTCCGGACGCTTGGTTTACAATAGTGTTTGGTCATCTGAAGGGATTCCAGTGGCCCATTTACCGGCCGGAAAGTATGTATTACTGGTGGTCCCTCCCACAAATGCACCCGCCATTCGCCGGGTTTGGATTAAAAATTAGTATCCTCCGACCGAATCGAGCAAAAAACCTCCTTATCCTGAAATCCGAAAATGCAAGCATTTTTCGCCCCAGCGCGCAAGGCCTCAATGCTCTGAATTAGGATTTATAGGATAGAAGAGGATAGGATTAGAGACTGGAATTTTGAAAAGGAGAGTATATTTCCAACCGATACCTTTAATCATCAACATTCTTTGTCAAAAAGTCTATGAATAATGCGGGTGTAAGCTTTCCAGCTGGTTGACGTAGAATGAAAAAGTCAAACTCGTGAGGAATCTATAACTTCAAAATACTCTTTCGGTGAAGGCGATTCTCTCCCCATCGGCAATTATGGAATTGTCAGGTCAGGCATTTTTTTTTGAATCTCCTGACATTAGTGTCATTACCACTAAATTCGTTACAGACCAAGTCTTGATATTTTTGCCCATATCTAGTGGTAATGACGCTAGAATGAATTCAATAAATAGTGCATTTTGTATATTGAGGCTTCGCATTAAAACCCACACTATGAATTTACCCCAAGCTCTAACTCTGGTCTTGTGTTTTTTATTGATTGGCAGTAGCACAGGTTTTGTGCTGGCCCAACAGAAAGTCACTGCAGAAAGTCGCCAACAATTAATGGAGATGTCACAACAAATGCAAGTGACAGAGCTTCAAGAGCGAAAAGAAGCAGAGGCCTTTGCAAAGAGAGAGGGATATCCCTTGCGATTTGAGAATGATGAGGGGGTAACCTTTGCCTTGAGAAGTGTTCGCGACGGCGTGCCCGAATACTACATGACCTATAATCGACAAGCCGCAATTTCCACCGGAACAAACCACATCAAGTCCGGGGGGAGAACGGGTTTTGATCTGGACGGGCAGAACATGATTGTAGGAGAATGGGATGGCGGCGGTGTGCTCACCAATCACGTAGAATTTGAAGGGCGAGCCGTACAACGCGATGACCCTTTTTCTCCCAGCAATCACGCGACACATGTCGCAGGAACTCTGATCGGTGGCGGAGTGAATCCAGAGGCCAAAGGAATGGCATCAGAAGCCACCTTGTGGGCACATGACTGGAATGCCGATGGCAGTGAGATGGCACAAGCCGCCGCTGATGGCTTATTGGTTTCAAATCACTCCTATGGCACACTAGCCGGCTGGGCCCGGGGCGACTGGTCCGATCAGGGATTTGATGCCTGGCACTGGTGGGGTGATGTCAATATAGACGAAGAAGAAGATTATAAATTTGGGTATTACGATAACCGGACAGCCAGTTGGGACCAGATATCTCATATGGCGCCCTACTATCTCATTGTCAAGTCCGCAGGAAATAATCGCAATGACAATCACAATGGCAGTCATATGGTGCGGATAGATGGAGATTGGGTAGAGTCTGACGCGTTCCGGGAAGCCAGTGGAGGACCTGATGGTTTTGATTGTTTACCGACATACAGCACCGCAAAAAATATTCTTACGATAGGTGCCGTGGGCAATGTCAACGGTGGATACGATGGCCCGGGCAGTGTAAATATGACGAGTTTTAGTAGCTGGGGGCCCACAGATGATGGCCGCATTAAACCCGATATAGTCGGTGACGGCGTACAACTCCTATCGGCAAACAATAATAATGCGACCGCCTATGGGCGAAGCAGTGGAACTTCTATGTCTGCACCAAATGTGGCCGGATCTCTCATTTTACTGCAGCAATACCATAAAGAAATGACGGGGGAGTTCATGTGGTCGAGTAGTTTGAAAGGTCTCATCATACACACAGCCGATGATGCCGGCACCGCCGGGCCGGACTACAGCTTCGGCTGGGGATTACTCAATGCAGAAAGCGCTGCCGAGGTATTGGCACAACCGCTTCGACACCCTTTTGTCGAAACCAGTTTATCTCCGGCCGACACCTTTACTTATGAAATCACCAGTGACGGAGATCAAGCCATCCGCGCGACCTTGTGTTGGACGGATCCCGCCGCTGAAGTCCTGCCCCCGGCCTTGAATGATCGGAGTCCGCGACTAGTCAATGATCTGGATCTTCGCATCATCGCAACCAGCGGTCCCGATTCAGGTACGGTGTATGAACCGTTTTTATTATCTCCCGAGAACCCTTCTGCTGAGGCCGTCACGGGAGATAATATCGTCGATAATGTAGAGATGACGGATTTGGGGATTGTACCTTCCGGCGATTACATCGTCCAGGTTACGCACAAGGGCGAGCTGTTAGATGATGAAGCGCAAAATTTCTCCTTGTGGATTACGGCACCTCCGGCAGAATGTTCCTTTAGTTTACAGGTCGATAGCGCGATGAGTCCGCCCTGTCCGGAGTCGGAAGAAGGCTTAGTTCTTCTGAGCACTGAAGGCAGTCAAGGCTCGGTAGAGTTTTTTGCCGGTCTTGAAAATAGAGGTTCGGATAGTTTGATTGGCAATTTGCTGCCCGGTCGAACTTACCTTTCTGCAATAGACAGCGCCGGATGTTTTGCGACTACCGATGTTGTGCTGGAGCGACCCGAAGCCATAAACTTTGGAGAATTAGACCTGGTCGTAGCTCGAATTTTTGAGCCGATAGATGAGCGAACAGAGTTTGTTTTCTCCAACTCTTTTTCCAGTGGCTGGGGAGGAAATCCCGCGGAGGGCCTCGTTCGGGCGGAAGCGGTCGCAGCTGATGACGGCTCAGGAAACGGTTTGTTGGGATGTGATTCTTTAGTAAATGCCCCTGAGCTGGAAGGGAAAATTGCCATTTTGCGTCGGGGCGATTGTCAATTTGGGACGAAGGCGCAAAACGCCGAGAACGCAGGGGCTAGCGCCTGTATCATTGTCAATACAGAGGAAGGAGTCATTCCCATGGCTCCCGGAGACTTTGGAGAACAAGTCAACATTCCCGTTTATATGATTCCCGAATCCGACGGAGATGAACTCCTGAGTGCCATGGATCGCGGGGACGTGTTGCTATCCCTTGGCTTTGAACCGGAAGTAGAACACCCCACATGTCCGGGAGGGAATGACGGACGCATCAATGTATTTACTCTTCCTGAAAATGACTCGGTATCTTTTCACTGGAGTACAGGTGATAGTAGTGAAGTCCTCGAAGGCGTATCGGCCGGGGCTTATGAATTGACCATTACTGATGACAATGGGTGTGAGTACTTCCGGTCCTATGAATTAGAAGACCCGGATAGTATTGCTCTTGACTTTGATCGAACAGAGCCCGTGAGTTGTCCCGGTGGAGAAGACGGAGAGGCCGTGGCTGTCGTCAGAGGAGGGACACCGCCCTACACTTTTATATGGTCTTCAGGGGGAACAGATAATGTAGCAAACAATCTCAGTGAAGGTTTCAATTCGCTCACCATTACCGATGCGCTCGGTTGCTTATTTATAGACTCCGTGGAAGTATCGGTTTCACCTGTAATGAATCTACCTGAGCCATTCATCGCGTCCACCTGTGCTGATACGGCCGTCGGGGAAATTCAATTACGTCCGGAAAGTGGGCAGCCTCCCTTTCAAGTGCTGTGGAACGACAGTATCGAAGGGTTGGAGCGTACGGCATTGTCTGCAGGAAATTACAGTTTCACTCTGACAGATGAGTGTGGCACAGAGATTATCGACACGGTCAATGTCCCTGAAGCAGATAGTCAGCTCATTGTCGAGGCCGTTTTCGATAATCCCGCATGTTTTGTAGAAGGAGTCTCCGTGGTCATAGAGCCCAATGGTGGGAGACAGCCGTTTTCCTACCTTTGGTCAGATGATAGCACGGCCATGGAAGTCACGGAAGATACCCGTGAGTTATCAGAGGGACAATATCAAGTGACCGTCACAGACCTCTGCGGACTGACTCAGGTGACCGATTCTTTTACCATTCTCATCCCCGATTCCATCACTATTGACATAACAGAAATACAAGAGGAGTCTTGTCCGGGTGCCGGAGATGGAAGGGCTGAGTTGTCCGCTTCCGGCGGAGTGGGCGATATCGAGCTGGATTGGACTCCGGCGGATAGTCTGGATGCGCTGAGTAGCGGAACGTATATGGTAAGCGCTACCGACGAAAATGGCTGTTCCAAAGAAGTTGAATTTACCCTCGATCCACCGGACAGCTTATCTGTTGATTTTGAGACGACAATTGATGAACTGGCGGTTGCGTTTGCCAACACCTCTATTTCTGCCGAGTCCTACTTTTGGGACTTTGGCGATGGCAACACCTCGGCCGATTCCTCGCCGGTGCACACTTATTCCGAAAGCGGAACCTATGAAGTGTGTTTGGACGCAGGCAATGCATGTCGCAGCATGGTCGTCTGTAAAGAGATCTCAGTAACTACGGTATCAGCGGATCCCAACATTTCTGTGACTCCGGACCTTCGCTTGTACCCCAATCCGGCACGCGATCGAGTTCGCATAGAGTTGAAGGGAGCAGATGGAGATCTTATGATATATTCCCAATACGGACAATTGATGTACGAAGCGCCCGCTCAGCCCCGGCAGGAAGTGCTGCTGAGTGGATGGGTGCCGGGCATATATTGGGTGCAATGGCAGGGGGCTACCTACCGATTGGTCGTGCAGTAATTATTGCAGCGAATGATCCCGTTAGCGTTGTCTCATAGCAAACACAGCGGCAATTGCCGTGAGCATGAGACCCACGGCCGGAGTGGCGACGCTCCATTGAATCATGTAGGTAGAGAACTGGAAGTAATTCGCTGCCGCTTCTGCTGTCATCCATTGTTCCTGCACCATAAAGGTTTCCATAGTTGTGAGAAAGTCCGGCGTCAGGAACTGTAAACTCACTGCCATGGCTATCGGAGTAAACACGGAGGCGCAAACTGTGGTACGCAAACCTGCAATAAAGGCTTTGGAGTATGGAAAAGACCTTTCCGTCTGCCGGAGACGCGCACTGATGAGTGAACGATAAAAAATGAATAGTGCGGGCAGGTATTTCACACTTGTGAATAGCACGTGATATTCGATCCAGCGATCATGGAAACCCAAAATAGATTCCAGGAGGGGCCAAATCATCATGAGCAGCGCATATATTCCACCCCATATCAAAGCAGGCATCCAGGTGTTTTTCATCGGTGTATCATTTTTTGTGAAGGTAATTAAATACTGAGTGGGAGAATAATGCCGGGATTGGGTTTTATTTGGGAAAAAGACTTGTTTTTTGAGATAGAGAGGTAAGGACGAAGTTCTTTCCGTGCTATCGCGCTGGGCATTCCCACCTATTTCTTCCTACTTTTTGAGTGTTCAACACTGTAATATGCCTTTGTATGCTGGTGAGTCACTCGCGCGAGGCATACACACTTCTCTCATTGCCCTGCACGTTAAGCTGTAAAGGATCCCGGGGCAAGCCCCCTCCTTCAACTGGTTTATGGAGGGCACAGCGGGATAACGATTGTGTATGTTATTTGATATTTGTAGAGACAGGGCCCTGGCTCTACATCAGTAAATTATTAGGAGATTCCGTAGTCTGTCCTACAGACCCTTTCCCAGAGAGCGATTGCGTTTCACCATTCAATGCCCGCTGCATGATGGTAAGCCATCATAGGGCAGCCCGGTTCTTGGCGCTCTTTTCTTGGGTGTAAAATCTGTGACAGCAAGGGCAAGGGGCAAAATTTTTTACCCTCATTTTTAGTTATAGCAAGGACATAGAAATAGTGGAGGTAAATTTTTTCCTTCAAGGGAAAGCGCTCGGAGAGCGCAAGCGTGAGGTGCCCGGAGGGCGCACCGCCGAGGCGGTGCGGTGCGAAGAAGAGGCGTAAATTTTTACGCCTCTCGAGCACGGTACTCCGGAGGGGACCGACCCCGAGCTGTCCGAAGGACATGTGAGGGGGCACGCCCAAAAAAATAAAGTAAAGAGTGGGAGAATGGCATTATTTTTGATATTATTGTTTTATATAATATGACAACTATGAGGAACGGTTTTTTTTCCAGCCTGATTGGGCTACTGATGGCATCGGCGCTATGCGGGCAGAATGTCCAAGAGGCGTATATTGATCAATTTAAGGAGATTGCGATTGAGGAGATGCATCGGACGGGCATTCCGGCGAGTATTAAGATGGCGCAGGCGATTTTGGAATCGAATGCGGGGCGATCGCATTTGGCGCGACAGGGAAATAACCATTTTGGGATAAAATGTGGAGGGGATTGGTCCGGGGGGACTGTGATGCGCAAGGATGATGACTATAAAAATGGGCGGCTGATTCACTCGTGTTTTCGGGCCTATGAAAATGCGGAGGAGAGTTTTATGGCGCATTCAGAATTTTTGCGGAATCCGAAAAAGAATCACCGGTATGGATTTTTGTTTCGCTTGCCTGCGGGCGACTATAAGGGTTGGGCGCACGGTTTGAAAAAAGCGGGCTATGCGACGAATCCCAAGTATCCACAGTTGCTCATCCAATTGATTGAGAGGTATCAATTGCATCAATTCGATGAGATGGAGGAGGTCGATCCGGCCTTGATGGTGCAGGAGGAGAATTACAGTCCGAGTATTCAGATGGTCAATGATGTGGAGTACGTCTATGCGCGACCGGGCGAGACGCCGCGGGTCATTAGCCTGGATTTTGGGGTGTCTCCTGAGCGGCTGGTAAAATACAACGAGGGCATAGAGAACGCCGAGCAGAAGTTGGAAGCGGGCCATCGGGTGTTTTTGCAGAAAAAGCGACGCTCGTATCGCGGGGAAAAGAAATTTCACTACGTGAAAGAGGGAGAGACGATGTATGATTTGGCTCAAAAGTATGGTATGCGGTTGGAGCGTTTATTGAAGAAAAACAAATTGGACGAGGGACAAGAGCCGGCCATTGGGGAGCGGGTTCGCTTGCGGGGCTTATCCTGGTTTGACAGTGCTCCCACGACCCGTGATGAGAAAGAAAATATATTGCCGGAGGACACAGAGGAGAACTTGCCGGCCGATGAGGATGTGCAGGCACTCCCCGAAAAAGAGCAGGAGAAGAGCGAAAGTGTACCCGAACCGACCCCAAAAGCGCTGCCGGACAGTGTCATGACGGCAGTAAGTGAAAATCCGCCGGTCATGACTATCGATACAGCCTCGACCACCGTGGTTTTGGGTCAGGCAGTGGAGGATGTCGATCCTCCGTCGGATCAGGAAAAGGAGTACCACCTTGTCGAAAAGGGAGAGACTTTATACAGTATCAGTCGGCAATTCGATCTCAGTGTGGAGGAACTCAAACGAAAGAATGATCTGAGCGGAAATGGGCTTAGCATTGGGCAGCGGGTGCGGGTGAAATAGAATTTTAGTTTTATGTGAAGTGTGGAGGTAGTATGATGTCGAGGTGGAGCGCACATCGAAAGCTGGCTGGGCTGACGCGCGGGGCACACCACTTCTATCATCGCAACCCTTCGGCTGCGCCCGGTTCGGCCCAGCTCACCGCATCGAATTTTGAAGGCCAAGCCCTCGGTCTCATCTATGAGCGTAAACGGATATTTTTCGCTTTCAAACTTATCTGTATCTTTGATCGATGAGAATTTGGGGGAGTGAATGGGTATTAGCCTAAATCTTCACCTGATTGAAAAACACACAATAGATGAGCATGAGAAAATGGATTTTGGCAGCTCTCGTTATGAGTTTGATTGGCAGTGGTTCCATTTTGTCGGCCCAAAGCTACGCCTTTGGCGTGAAGGGCGGCATGGGTGGCGGCATGCAAATTTTTAAGAATTTTGGTAATCGCGGCGTGCTCATGACCCTACATGGGGCAGCATTTATAGAAACGGCCGATGAGCCGGATGATTTTGCGCTTTTTGCTCAGCTGGGTTACCATCAGCGCGGGAGTCGAAGAGTTTTGGGGCAAGGATTCACTTTTGGACGGAGCGTATCTCAGCGCGACGTGTTTAACAATGCGGCCCTGATTCTCGGAGCGAAACAAAAATTTGATTTGGGTATCGGGGAATCAAAATGGTATTACGGTCTTGGCTTGAGGGGGGAATACACGATTTCCCAGATGAGCGACAATTTGTCAGAAGAAGCGCAAGGCATCGCCGTTCAGCGCTGGCTGTGGGGCGTCACCTTTCAGACGGGGTTGGAGTGGCATATGAGTGAATACGTGGCAGGCATCCTGGAATTATCCGTGCATCCGGATTTGTCTCGTCAGTTGTTTATTCCACAACAGACCTTGCAGCCGATTGGCGGGTCATCGCAAGCGCGCACCGTTTCTGAACAAAGTCCAACCAATGTCACTATAGAACTCACGATAGGCTTGCGATTTTTGCACAAAGTGAAATATATTTAAAACCGTGTTCCGGCAGGTGTTGGGGGCGCTTTAGCAGATGTAACAATGGGTGTATTTGAGACGTATTTTTGGCTGGGCTGGCAGCATATATTGGATCCGGCCGGATTTGATCACATGTTGTTTATCGTCACCTTATGTGCCATGTATTCCTGGCGGAATTGGATCAATGTAGTCATACTGGTGACGGCCTTTACTCTGGGCCACTCCCTTACACTAGCATTGAGTGCCCTGGATGTCGTTCGGATTTCCTCCGATCTGGTGGAGACCCTCATCCCGCTTACCATACTGGCCACAGCCATCTATAATCTCTTTACGCTCAAGAGTGGAGCGCCCAAAAAGTTTTCCTTCCACTATATCGTGGCCTTGCTTTTTGGCTTAGTTCACGGGCTGGGTTTTAGCAATTTTTTTCGCGCCTTGCACCCCGAAAGCAGCGATATCGTCACAGAACTCTTGTCCTTTAACGTTGGCATTGAAGCCGGACAGGTTTTGATCGTCATTGCCTTTATGCTGCTGTTTTTCGCTCTGGACAGCATCTTTTTCATTCGCAGGCGCGACTGGACCCTGTTTTGGTCGGGTCTTGGGGCCGGCATGTCTCTGTTGATGGCTATTGGCTGGGTATAATTGAGATTTACGGAT
>JAWLFI010000247.1:0-3107 GCA_041685645.1 Saprospiraceae bacterium
TTGTTGGTAAGAATCAACGCCATTTTTGAGAAAGAAAAAGGAGATTGGAGAGAGTTGGATTAGGTGTCGAGATGCAGCAAACCTTTAAATTCTGTTTCACTCAATTCCCGATAATCTCCGGGCTGTAAGTCCTGTAAACTTATATCCTCAATAGACCATCGACATAAACGCAGAACGGGGAATCCGAAATGTGCACACATTTTGCGAACCTGCCGGTGCTTCCCTTCGTCTAGCGAAATAGCGATCCAGGAAGTCGGAATATGTTTGCGCTCTCGAATCGGGGGCTTTCGCTCCGGTAGGGGAGAGCTGGATAAAAGTTCACATTTTAGCGCGCGAACCTGATGGGTTTTCTTCTTCGTCCGAATGATATGCGGGCTGCACAAATTTGAGCAAAGCGCTTTAGTGGCCTCACCTTCCACCTGAACCCAATAGGTCTTTCGATGGTTTTCATCCGGAGAAAGGATCGTCTGCGTTAACGACCGCTCATTGGTCAATAATAATAGTCCTTCAGAGTCTTTGTCTAGTCGTCCGACCGGGTACACATCTTTCTCCACTGCCAAAAAATCCTGTAAGGTGCGATGACCTTTCACTTCCTGAGTGAATTGGCTCAATACGCCATAGGGCTTATAAAATTTATAGTACTTATACATTGAATAAAAAATGAATGATGTCGCCGTCCTGAACGACATATGATTTTCCTTCTATCTGCATTTTTCCTTGATTTTTAACGGCCTGCTCTGATCCCAGAGCAACAAACACCTCATATGGAATCACCTCAGCTCTAATAAAGCCTTTCTCAAAATCACTGTGTATGACGCCCGCAGCCTGGGGAGCGGTCCAACCCTTTTCAATCGTCCAGGCGCGCACTTCCTTTTCACCGGCTGTGAAATATGTTATGAGATTGAGTAATTCATACGCCTTCAGAATCAATCGGTTGACACCCGGTTCAGTCAAACCCATTTCTTCTAAAAACATTTCTCTTTCTTCCTCTTCCTCTAATTCTATGATTTCTTCTTCGATATTTGCGCAAATCAATAACATTCCGGCATTTTCACCCTCAATCGCCTGAGAAAAAGCTGCAGTGTGTTTATTCCCACTCACAACACTGCCTTCATCGACATTGCAAACATATAATATCGGCTTGCTCGTCAGCAGCATCATTTCGCGCAGTAACTCTTTACCTAAGTTATCTAAGGACAAGGATCTCGCCGGCAGTTCTTCGTTGAGATGATCCCGAACCTGCTCAGCAATCTTCGCTCTCTGTATGTCCTCCTTATTCGCGCTTTTCGCCGCTTTCTTTAATTTTTCCAGTCGCTTTTCTACTGTTTCCAGATCTTTTAAAATCAACTCTGTATCTATGATTTCTTTATCGCGAACGGGGTCAATATTCCCGTCAACATGCACTACATTATCATCGTCAAAACAGCGAACGACATGCAAAATAGCATCAACTTCCCGGATATTTGCCAAAAACTGATTCCCCAGTCCCTCACCCTTAGATGCGCCTTTAATTAATCCAGCAATATCCACGATTTCTACTGCTGTTGGAATGGTCTTCTGCGGCTTGACGAGTTCCGTCAAGGTGTCCAGGCGAGAATCCGGGACAGTAATGACTCCTACATTGGGATCCTTTGTCGCAAAAGGGTAGTTGGCAGCCAGTGCTTTGGCCTCTGTCAATGCATTAAATAAGGTCGATTTTCCCACATTGGGAAGTCCTACGATCCCACACTGTAATCCCATAATTTTCAGCTTTCGTTTGGTCGGCAAATATACACCGATTTACATTCATCTGTAATTCTCGAACCGTTTATCCTTCAAGAACATCCCATGTCACTCAATTCCATATCTTTGGAACCAAAACGCATTGAATTATTTAGGTCACCTCGCCTTTTCTCCTCACAAACCTGTGATTATGGCTGCCAACCTCAGCGCGGACTGGATGACTTTAGAAGAAGTCGCCCTATTGCCTGAAAGAGCGAGACTCGGAATTCAACTGCACAGAGAAATTGATGCCTTCACAGACACACATCCCGCGGTGGGACGAATCAAAAGTCTCCTGAGACCAGTACAAGGGAAATACAGCCCCGTTGCAGCTGATCTGATTATAGATTTCTTATTGGCTCATCATTGGTATCGTTATTACGAGGTATCCTACGCTGACTTTTGCACAGCTACCTATGGTGCACTATTGTCGGCAGCAACTGTTTTTCCACCCCGTATTCAAGATCGCATAGAACGCATGTGTTCTTACCGCTGGCTCAATGGTGTACCCGATTCGCGCAATTGGTCAAAACCTCTGATCGCCATGGACCAACGAGCCAAATTCACCAGTCAGTTTTTCAAAGCCGGCAAACAACTATTCAGCGATTTTCAGCAATATGACTTGGCTTGTAATGAATATTTTCGTGATCTGGTCGTCACTTTTCCCTCAGAGTATCATCGGTAACTGGGGTTAGCCCTCAAAGTTCAAAGAAAATGAGATCGAGGAAGAGTTGATTCGGTCAATGATGTTCGACTTCTCCAAAGCTCCATTATGTAATAGAATGTTTCCCATTCCGTGAGAGACTTTGATCTGAGGAGAGAAAATAAAATAAGGAAAAAAGATTTGCACGCCCACCCCAAATTCTACGGAATAGTCGTGAGAAGCGGTCAAGACCAAATCTTCTCTCTGGCGAGTTCTGGAATTATTCGAGATATCATAGGAGTACTTCACGCCACCAAGCATGAAAAAGCGTAGATCCTTATAAGGTCTTGATTTATATCGCAGCAACATGGGCAGCTCGAAAAAAGTAGACTCAATGCGCTCTGACTCTTCCCGCATATCTCCTCCGGGTCTCACGCGCAAATAGTCTAATGTACGTTCCGTAAAGGCAAAGCCGGGCACAATGCGGAAATCGAAATATTCACCAAACTTAAGGTTGCCAATGACACCAATTCTCAAGCCGGGACCAGACAGCGATTGGGCTCGGATGTACTCTTCATTCAATACAAAATCATCGGAATGCTCGATCCGATAATTCGAACTCGCGTATCCCATCGCAATACCAAAGTAGTACGGCTTGTTTTTAAATTCGAGATAGTTATATGCATTTCCTTTCCGCTGACTC
>JAWLFI010000065.1:0-12904 GCA_041685645.1 Saprospiraceae bacterium
CTTTCTTCTAAGGAGGTGGCTCCATTGTTAAGCATCTCCCCAAAAAGTGTGGAGGTGAAACGGTATCGTCTTCGAAAGAAAATGGGACTTGACGGCGAAACCAATTTAACGGACTACATATTGAGTATTTAGCCAAATTCAGCTTAACATCACCACTACAAAACAATGATTCAGCTGAATCAAACACCCCTAGTTTGTATAGGTTAATTTAAAGTTTGTAGTTAACAATCAGTTAATATGTGCTGTAAGCGAGGATTATATAGTAGTACTTTCTTTAATAAGTCCATGTAGTTAGATTGTAGTCATCTAATATTTTGCTTTAGTGAGTGCCCGTGTTATATTTGACTAAAATACACAACCATGAGTATGAAAAAGTACGCGTTCTTAATACTTGGGCTTATAACTTTTGGGTCATTGATGGGCCAGGAAAGAGAAATTAGTGGAAAGGTCTCAGATGCATTAAGCAATGAGCCATTGATCTTTGCAAATATTACCATCGAGGGAACCAACCGGGGAGTTGAAACAGATTTAGATGGAACTTTTGCTCTTACGGATGTGCCTGAAGATGCAGTATTAGTAGTTTCATATCTCGGGTACATCACACAAAAAGTTAATGTAATTGATGAAGAATTTTACGACATCAAGCTAGCATCAGACGCTCAGATCTTAGAAGATGTTGTGGTCATTGGCTACGGTGCCGAAAGTCGCAGAAACATTACAGGAGCCGTAAGTAAGATTGACGGAGACTTTATTGGAAAATTAGACCCACCCAATGCCGCTCAAGCTTTGCAGGGAACAGCCGCCGGCGTAAACGTATCTCAACAAGGTGGGGCGCCGGGATCTGAATCCAATATAAGAATAAGGGGAATTTCTACAAATGGGAATAATTCTCCGCTCATTATTTTAGATGGTTTTCAATATGAAGGTGGGTTAAACTCTATAAACCCCCAAGATATCGAGAGTATTACTGTCCTCAAAGATGCCCAGGCGGCAATTTATGGAACAATCGCCTCAAATGGTGTCATTTTAGTGACCACAAAATCAGGAAAGAGAAACCAAGAGGCGAAATTTGATTATCAAGCCTACTATGGAATTCAAGAAACCAGCCGCAAGCTAAACCTGCTAAATGGTGAAGAGTATGCTTTGCTCTTGAATGAATCTTATGTAAATGCAGGTCAACAATCACCGCTTCAAGAATCAATTGGGCAGATTGGCGAAGGAACAAATTGGCAAAATGAGGTCTTCTCCCGGGCACCTATGTCAAGTCATAATTTATCCGTTCGAGGAGGTACTGAGAGTACTTCCTATAGTTTAAGTGGCTCCATATTAAATCAAGATGGAATTGTGGGAGGGGAAAAATCGCAATTTGCCCGCAGAACAGCAGCTCTTAATCTGGAATCTGACTTGAGAGACAACCTCAATATCAACACGCGACTGTTTTACTATTCCACACAAAACAACTCTATTAATGATTTTGGGTTGGGATCCGTTTTGTTTAACGCGCTCAATATGGCTCCAACCATTGGACCTGATGTTGAGAACCTTACAGGACAGATCGACTTGGGAAATGAAGTGGTAAATCCACTACCTCAAATCCGAAATACTTTTAACGACTCTCGAACAAATCGCTTGAGCGGAACAGCTCAATTGAAATACGACTATTTACCCAACTTAGATTTGCAAGTGCGAATGGGGTTCAATTCATCCTTTACACAGAATAGGGACTTTATTCCCATGTTTGATTACGGCCCCGGTAAGGTTTTTAATCGTTTAGATGAAAACCTTATCTCACAAGGCAAGATAAATGACAATGACTATACATTAGACATCTTCAACACCTACAAAAATCGTTTTGGTGAAAGACATGATGTTAATTTCATGGCTGGAATGACTGTTTTTAGACAGTTTGGCGAAGGACTACTCGGTAGCTCGACAGGAGTGCCATCCAATGATATTCAGTTTGCAGATATTGGAACAGCAACGGGAGCTGGTGATGATTTAAGTGCCTCTTCATATGCATATGATGTACGTCGACTGTCTTATTTCGGGCGCCTTCAGTACACTTTAGATGAGAAATATATTTTATCTGGTATTCTGAGAAGGGATGCATCTACTCGTTTTGGCCCCAATAATAGAGTCGGCTATTTCCCCTCGGCAACCGCCGCCTGGGTGTTCTCGGATGAACCCTTCTTCCCCAAATGGGAAAATATTGATTTTATGAAAATCCGAGGAGGATATGGAATAATGGGCAATGATCGGATTCCGGATTTTCTTTATCTCGCTCTACTAACAGGACAAGCTACGTATGTGTCAGGAGTTGATAATAGCCTCATAAATGGTATAGCTGTAGGCCCTCTAGCCAACCCAAATGTACAATGGGAAGAATCAAAGAAAACAAATGTGGGAATGGACTTGAGAATGTTTGGCAACAAAATAAATCTGGCAGTTGACTACTATCGTGACGTCACGGATAACCTTCTTATTTCAAGTCTGCCAATTTCAGGAATATTTGGTACTGCAGCCCCCGGCGCCTCAGGCCCCACGATAAACGCCGGAACCGTTCAAAACCAAGGCTTTGAATTCGAACTGAGCTACAGTGATACCTGGGGGTCTAAATTAGGTGTACAGATGAACTTGAACTTCACCTCTATCAATAATGAAGTTACGGCAATAAATGGCGGAGACTTTTTGGAGAGTGGACAATTTGGCGTTGGACAACCCGCCCCATCGAGAATGGAGGTCGGCCAACCTATTGGGTACTTCTATGGATACAAGACAAATGGTATTTTTCAGAATTTAGGAGAAGTTCGAAATCACCCCTCCCAATTGCAATTGGGTGCAGAAGCCCAGCCTGGAGATATTCGATTCGTCGATGCGAATGGAGATGGCGAAATCACACCAGATGACCGGGTTTACATTGGAGACCCCATTCCCGATTTTACCCTGGGATACACCTTGAACCTAAGTCTGGGACCATTTGATGTCTCCACTGTCTTTTTTGGCTCCTTTGGAAATGACATCGTTCGAAATTTTGAACGAGATCAGCCAAATGTAAACCAAATGAACTATCGACTGAATCGATGGACGGGCGAAGGTACGAGTACAGATGTGCCCAGAGAGACAGTAGCTCCAACGGCAAACAATATCTTCTCAGATTTCTTTGTGGAAGATGGGTCCTTTGTGCGAATTCAAAATGTGAATATTGGATATACATTCCCTGAGCGAATCAGTAATAAAATAGCTCTCGACGGTTTAACTGTGTATGCAAGGGTGGATAACCTATATACCTTCACGAAGTACTCGGGGTTTGATCCCACCGCTTCGACGGGAGCTCCTATTGGAGGTGGAATTGATTTTGGGTTTTATCCCATACCGAGAAATTTCATTTTTGGTGTTAAAGCTCAATTTTAAAGCATGTTGTTAAAAAATATACCTATGAAAAAGATCGTAATTGCTTTGTCTCTATTGCTTTTCATGGGGGCGTGTTCCGATGATTTTGTCGATGTACAACCTCCCTACGCAATCAACTCTGAAAGTTTCTTCGAAGCTCAGGAAGATTATGAAAACGCCTTAGTGGGAGCCTATGACTTGTTGCAAGCAACTTATATAAATGTAATCTTAGGTGAGATCGCCTCAGAAGATATCAATGCAGGTGGTGAAAGTCCTACTGATGTCATAGGTTGGCAACAAGTGGATCGCATGATTCATACACCGCTAAATGACAACTTGCGCGATTTGTGGAATTTCAACTTTGCAGGAGTCCAGCGCGCGGGTTTTATAATTGAAAATGAGGACAATATAGACTTCGAGGGAAAGGCGCAAATTATTGCAGAAGCCCGATTCTTGCGCGCGTATTTTAATTTCGAACTCTCCAAGTGGTTTGGTCCTATTCCCATTAAACCAGAAGGGCAATTCGAGCTGGGAGAAGAGGTTACTATTCCGAGATCTTCCCTGAATGATGTTTATCGATTCATAGAGACCGATCTCCAGACAGCCATCGAAAATTTACCTGTCATGTCGGTCGAACCTGGCAGAGTGAACCAAATGTCGGCTCGTGCACTCCTTGGAAAAATGTATCTCTATGAGGAAAATTTCCCTGAAGCGGCTTCCCAACTACAAGAAGTCATCAATTCAGGTCAATATCACTTGTATGGCACTCAAGGTGATGAAGATTTTGCCGATTTATTTGAATTTGTTGGAGAAAATGGACCCGAATCCGTCTTTGAAGTTCAATACTCAGGAGTTCAAGGGGCTGGATTCGATTGCTTGCAGTGCAGCGAAGGAAATGTGATGGTGGGATTCAGTGGTATTCGTGGATATGGTGGACCTGTCTTTGAGTCCGGTTTTGGGTTTTGCCTTCCCAGACCTTCTATTTACGAAGCATTTGAAGAAAATGATCTGCGGCGAG
Source organism: Saprospiraceae bacterium (assembly GCA_041685645.1). Taxonomy (GTDB): domain Bacteria; phylum Bacteroidota; class Bacteroidia; order Chitinophagales; family Saprospiraceae; genus JAWLFI01. The sequence continues at coordinate 4,409 of JAWLFI010000065.1, forward strand.
ACTTGAGCATTTTAGATATTGAATCCTGGGCTGCCGAAACAGGAGCTAGCTTTAACATTGGAAATCAAGATCCAGAGACGGGACACACGGGTTTCTACAATCGCAAGTACATGCCCAGAATAAATAATAACCAACCTGATGTAAACCTGACACAACCCAATAATTATAGAGCGATTCGCTATGCGGATGTCCTTTTAATGGCGGCAGAGGCTTTGATTCAGGGAGGTGCAAGCGAAGAACAAGCTCAGGAATACGTAAACCAGGTGCGCGAGCGAGCTGGCCTTGAACCGCTTACTTCCAGTGGAGAAGCTTTGCTTGAGGATATTTACCGCGAAAGAAGACTCGAATTAGTGGGAGAAGGACACACATTCTTTGATATGGTAAGAACAGACCGAGCTTCAGAAGAAATCACTGGCTTTTCGGCACCTAAAAATAATGTTTTCCCCCTGCCTCAAGAGGAAATTCAGTTTTCCAGAGGGAATTGGACACAAAATCCAGGATATTAAAACAAAACTCTATGAAAACGTTTAGCTTTAAAAATTATGTTGTAGCACTGGTATTGATTTGTAGCAGCCTATTAACCAGCTGCACTGAGGATCCTGCAGAAATACAACATTTACCTCCGCAGAATGTAGATGCAGAATTTACCATCGCGCGAGACAATTCCGGCGATGTATCTATCCGACCAAAAGCAATTGGTGCAGCTACTTTTGTGGTAGATTTTGGCGATGGAAGCGATCCTTCTGATCCAATTCCGGCTGGCGAGCAAATTACGCACAGGTATGAAGAAGGACAATTTGATGTGGAAATTATCGCTAGAAATCTCATTGGAGAAGAAGAGCGAGCAAATAAAGACCTGGAAGTTACTTTTGACCCACCTGAAAATTTAGTCGTCGACATTTCTGTTGCTTCTGATAATCCACTCAGAGTGATCGTAAATCCTTCGGCGGACAAAGCTGTTGGTTTCGAAATCGATTTTGGAGAAGATCCGGATACAGAGCCTACAAATATATTGCGTGGTGAAAATGCAAGCTATGAGTACTCCGATGTTGGGACTTATACAATTACAGTAGTTGCCTTTAGTGGGGGCGCCGCCACCCTGGAATATTCAGAAGATGTCGTAATCACAAACCCTCTTGTGTTACCCATTGATTTTGAGTCCTCTACCATAGACTACACTTTCAATAATTTCGGCGGTGGAGAAGGGATGGGTGTTCCCATTATTGACAATCCAGAACCCAACGATCTTAACGACAGTGAAAAAGTGGGCTCATATACTAAGGTGGCTGGTTCAGAAACCTGGGCTGGTACTTCAGCGCGTCTCAATGAGGATATTGACTTTTCCGGAACCAGGGCAATCGCTGTAGATGTGTACTCCCCCGCAGTTGGAACCCCTATCCTACTTAAAGTCGAAAATGCAGATGATCCAGATATCTTCTCCGAAAGTATACAAAATACTTCTGTGGCCAATGAATGGGAGACGCTGATTTTCAACCTTCCCGATGTAGATCCCTCGGAGAGCTATCCCATCATTGCCCTGTTCTTTAATTTCGACGAAGCGGGACAGGACGAAACTTACTTTTTTGACAATATTCGATTGACAAACCCGGTTGAGATTGAATTACCCCTGGATTTTGAGGCAGGAGCTTCCTCCTATTCCTTCACGGAATTTGGCGGTGCACCTACCATGGTGATTCAAAATCCCGATGTTTCCGGAATTAATACTAGCGCAAGCGTTGCCGAATATTTCAAAGTCGATGGAGCTCAAAATTTCGCGGGATCTCTTATAGAATTGGATAAACCAGTGGACCTGGTTATTTCCTCTACCCTATCCATTAAGGTGTGGTCTCCAGTGGCAAATGTTCCCTTTACTTTGAAGTTAGAAAATACAGATTCAGGAGCTGAGGTAGAAAACACAGTCAATATACCTGCTGCTAACGAATGGGTTGAGTTAGAATTGGATCTATCCGCCGGAGATCCCCTGGAAGAATGGTCCACCGTAGTGTTCTTCTTTGATTTGGGACAAGATGGTCTGGGGCAGAGATTCTATTTTGATGATTTGGAGTACGCGGGAGACACAGGACCGGATAAATTTGAGTTGCCCCTCTCATTTGAAGGGACTCTCGAGTATGAGTTCACTAACTTTGGTGGTGCTCAGACGGACGTCATTAACAATCCCGACCCCAACGGTATAAACACGTCCAATAAAGTAGCTGAACAAAATAAAATCAATAACGCAGAAACCTGGGGTGGCTCTTTTATTGAATTGGATGCACCGATAGACTTTTCTTCAACCACGACATTGACTATGGATGTCTGGTCGCCTAAGGAAGGAATTACCGTTTTAGTCAAATTAGAGGATTCCAATTCACTATATGAAATCGAAGTGCCCGCTACTGTTTCTCAGGCAAATACCTGGGAGACACTATCATTTGATTTCTCAGGTATCGATCCCAATGAGGTCGTTGACCTGGTTGTTGTATTCATGGACTTCGGCGTAAACGGAATGGACGAGGACTTTTATTTCGACAATATTCAACTTGAAAACTAAAGAACAATGAGAATTATATCAAGCCTATTCATAATACTAGCTGTGAGTCTTTTTATCAGCTGCCAGGATGAAAATGCAGAGTTCGGTGATGTCACACCACCGGAAAATCTCGAGATTCAAGCAAATATCGTAAATGCTACGGATGATGAACCCTTTGGCGATGGAAGCGGGCAGGTAGAGTTTACAGCTACTGCATCCAACGCCATTAGTTTCATTTTCGACTTAGGCGATAATGTAAAAAAGACAGCCCCTGGCGGACAAATCGATCATACCTATGGAAAAGTGGGGGTCAACGATTACAATGTGACGGTTGTCGCCACCGGTCGCGGTGGAATTACAACCACAGAAACCATTGAAATTAGTGTCTTAAGTACCTTTAGTGATCCGGAAACCAAAGCCTTTCTCACCGGCGGCTCGGAAAAAGTATGGCGAGTAGCTGTAAATGAACCCGGTCACCTCGGTGTTGGGCCACTAGATTCTTATGATCCAGAATTCTTCTCCGCCACTCCAGGCTTACTTGCTGAATGCTTTTACAATGATGAAATCACCATTGCAGAAAACGCAAATGGAAACATCTCTTTTTTACACGACAACAAGGGAGAAACTTTCTTCAATGCAGAGTTTACTCCCATCGCAGGTGGAGATGGCTCCGAAGACCAGTGTTTACCATTTTCAACAGAAGGGCAAAAAACCTTAAGCCTTGGAAATTCTACTTTCGACACACCAGAAGAACTCACTACTGGAACTCAGTTTATCATTTCTGATGATGGCTTTATGAGCTACTTTATTAATACAAGTACATATGAAATTTTAGAAATCTCGGACAACTATATGCATGTTCGCGCTATATCGGGATCATCGGGAAACCCACTCGCATGGTACATGAAATTTACAACAAATGATGGAGGGGGTTCTGGTGGAGAAGAATTGGAGACTGAGTTCACAGACCTTATTTGGTCCGAAGAATTTGAGCAGGCCGGCAGACCCAATTCAGATATATGGAATTTTGAGATTGGCAACGGAGATAACGGTTGGGGAAATCGCGAACTGCAGTTCTATACAGAGGAAAACGTTTCCATCATTGATGATGTAATGAAAATCAACTTGAAAGCGGAAGAGCGATCTGGCTTTGATTACACTTCTTCGAGACTCAACACCTTGGATAAGTTTGACTTTCAGTATGGCCGAATAGAATTCCGTGCAAAAATACCAACAGGAGGCGGAACTTGGCCTGCTTTATGGATGATGGGAGTAGATTTCCCTACTGTCGGTTGGCCGTTCTGCGGAGAGATAGATGTGATGGAGCACAGAGGAAATCAACAGGATGTAATTCACGGTTCTCTGCACTTTCCGGGTAATTCCGGTGGCAATGCGGTAACTTCTAATATAGAAGTTGATGGTGTGTCAGATGGTTTCAAGTTGTATACTGTAGAGTGGACTGACGAAAAGATTTTATTCGCGATTGATAATCGCGTGTACCACTCCTTCGATAATGACGGTTCCCTTCCCTATAATCAACCTTTTTTCATCATAATCAATGTGGCCATGGGGGGCACTTTCGGAGGAGATGTGGATCCTGATTTTGAACAAAGTTCTTTGGACATTGACTATATAAGAGTGTACCAATAATATGAATACCTTTCACCTTTGGGTCGGAATTTTACTGCTGATTATAATCCCCGTATGTGGTGACGCTATGTCTAATTTTTATTTAAACCAAGGGGATTCAGATAGCACAAACACTAAAATTCTCAACCTCCTTAGCCAAATGACACTGGAAGAAAAGGTAGGACAATTAAATCAGTACAGTAATTTTGGATACACAGGCCCCTCTGATGAAGAAACAAAATCTTCTATCCGTTCAAAACACCTTAGAGAAGGACTCGTCGGAGCCGTTTTAAATGTTCATGGTGCAGAACAGGTTCGCAAACTTCAACGCGTTGCTGTTGAGGAGACCCGATTAGGTATCCCTCTACTATTTGGCTTTGATGTCATTCACGGATTCAAATCCATAAGCCCAATTCCCCTTGCGGAAGCTGCAAGTTGGGATTTGGATGCCATCCAGACTTCTGCGGCTTTGGCTGCAGAAGAAGCGACAGCAGCGGGGGTCAACTGGACCTTCGCTCCTATGGTGGATATATCGCGGGATCCTCGTTGGGGAAGAGTAATGGAAGGTGCCGGCGAAGATCCCTTTTTAGCTAGTCAAATCGCCAAAGCCCGGGTACGTGGATTTCAGGGAGAAAATTTGTCAGATAGAAATACGATGGCAGCTTGTGCCAAACACTTTGCTGGCTATGGATTTGTAGAGGGTGGAAGAGAATATAATACAAGTGATATGGGGACCAATACCCTGTATAACACTGTGCTTCCTCCATTCAAAGCTGCCGTTGATGCCGGCGTAAAAACTATAATGAGCGGGTTTCAGTTGCTCAATGGAGTTCCGGTTTCGGCGAGCTCCTTTCTACAAAATGAAATACTAAAAGAGGCCTGGGGCTTCGAAGGATTTGTGGTCTCGGATTGGGCCACCGTAAAAGAGCTACAAGTGCACGGGTATTCTCCGGATGAAAAGTCCTCCGCTAAAAAAGCGATTCAGGCAGGCCTGGACATGGATATGGTGTCTGGATTATTTGTAAAACACCTGCCGGAATTGGTTCGGCAAAACGCCATTGATGAAAAATTGATCGATGAGTCTGTTTTTCGCGTTCTGAAAGTGAAATTTGACTTGGGCTTATTTGATGATCCTTACGCATATTGTCATAAGCCTCGCGAGTTAGAATCCTCCCGAAATCCCCGGGCCCAAGAATATTTGCTGGATTTAGCAGAAAAGTCGGCAGTTTTACTCAAAAATGAAAATGACATTCTGCCTCTCGCCAAATCGGGACTCACCATCGCCGTAATTGGGCCGTTGGCGCAGGACAAGACCTCCCCCCTTGGGAATTGGCGTCTGGCAGCTGATAAAGGGCAGGCTATTTCTCTTTGGGAGGGACTTTCTCATTTCCCGACTGAAAACGAGATGACCCACGGAACGGGCGTACAATTATTAGAAAAATCACCTCAGTTCTCTCAGCCGGCAGTAGTTAATTTATCTGATACTACAGGCATGGCTGAAGCTGTTAAATTAGCTAGAAATGCTGATGTGGTTCTCATGGCCCTGGGCGAGCACGGGATGATGAGTGGCGAAGGAAGAAGCAGATCATCACTGAACCTTCCCGGCCTTCAAACACAGCTTATAGAAAAAGTTTACTCGGTAAATGAAAATATTGTTCTAATTCTCCATGCGGGCCGACCTTTAATTCTCACAGATATTGAACCAAAAGTAAAAGCCATTTTAATGGCCTGGCATCTGGGTGATAACCATGGCTCTGCTTTAGCCAATCTCATTTATGGCGATGCCAATCCCAGCGGTAAGCTTCCAATGACCTTCCCGGCCACAATGGGGCAAATCCCTGTATATTATAATCACTATTCCACTGGTCGGCCTTCTTCTCAGAATTCAGGAGATGTTTTTCATTCGCATTACAACGATGGACCCAATGATCCTCTTTTTCCTTTTGGGTTCGGATTGAGTTATACCCAATTTGAATATAGTGATATATTAGTTACTCCCCTCCCTGGGGAAGACCCCAAAGTCGAGGTCAAGGCCAATTTAAAGAATTCTGGCACGAAACCGGGCAGAGAAGTGGCACAACTATATGTCAAAACGCATTTCGGTCAAGTAGTTCAACCCGTTCGAGCATTGAAAGGATTTGAAGCAGTTGAACTCTCTCCGGAAGAAACAAAAGAAATAACGTTTACACTTTCCCCTGCGGAGCTGGGATATTTCAATGCGAAGGGTAATTGGATTTGCGAACCCTCCACCTATACCTTTTTTATCGGCACGAATTCCAAAGCCCAATTATCAAAAACAATAGAGCTGGACTTTTCCAGTTCGAAATTTTCACCTAATCAAACCGAAAATCATAAACGATGAAAACAGCAATTAACACTTTATGTCTCTTACTTATAGCCTTTTCCGGCTACGCTCAAAATGGGCCCATAACATTTGAACCCGGCGGCGAGGGGGGCGACTGGTCCTGGACTATTTTCGAAAATGACACCGACCCCGAGCTGGAAATTATTCCCAATCCCGACTCCAGCGGTTTGAATACCTCGGCCACAGTCGCTCAGTTTACGGCATTAGAGTCTGGAAATCCCTGGGCGGGTTGTGAGTCCGAACAAACAGTGGACCTTGGTACTTTCGAGTGGGATTCCACCAATACCACAGTCAAAATCATGGTCTGGAAATCCGTAATAAGCGATGTCGGTATTAAATTTGACACTGAAACCGGTTGGGCAGAAGAGGAAATTAAAGTCGCCAATACTGTAGTAAATGAATGGGAGGAGTTAACTTTTGATTTCTCTGATGCCCAGAATCCACCCGCAAGTGAGGGACAATTGAGTTCCATTATAATATTTCCCGATTTTGATTTGGATGGTCGGAGTCAGGATAATATCGTGTACTTTGACAATATTACCTTTGAAGAAGGTGGAACTGGAGAGCCCTCGGATGAACCAACAGTAGCTGCCCCAAATCCCTCTGAAAATGAGGCAGATGTGCTGAGTTTATTCAGCGGCGTTTATACGGATCTCGATGTAGATACCTGGCGCACACCCTGGTCACAAGGCGATCTGGAAGATATTGAAATTGAGGGAAATGAAACGAAAAAGTACACAAACCTCGATTTAGTAGGAGTAGAAACGACGAGCGATAATCTCGTAGATGCATCTGAAATGGCCTTTATTCATCTTGATTTATGGACGCCAAACATGGAAACTATCCGAATTAAGTTGGTCGATTTTGGTCCAGATGGTCAATTCGAAGGAGGAGACGATACAGAGCACGAGCTAATTTTTACTGACTTGCCCCAAGGTCAGTGGAATAGTTTACAATTGCCTTTGGAAGACTTTGTGGATCTGGAAAACAGAGAAAATCTCGCCCAATACATCTTTTCCGGATTACCCGCAGGCGAAGGCACTTTGTACGTAGATAATGTTTACTTCAGCCAATCGGGGGGGGGCAATCCCACTGAGGACACTGTAATAGTAGATCCTACTGCCAATTTTGTCGGTTTTGCCAATGTATTTGAAACTCCCGCCAATGGAGGAGAATTTGTATTTGGTTCCCCCTGGGGAGTCCCAGATATTAAGTCTGTCATTAATCCGGCAGAAAACAATGTCACCTTGTTTCCCAACTTCAACACCTATGGAGACAATCCCGATGATCCCTTTTGGGTGGACCAGACTACCGGATTGGGAAACAAAATTTTTGAGGGTAACACCTTTATTGAGGACTCGACATTGGTCGGCAGCAACATAACCTTCGAAGGGGAAGTTGAAAGTTTTACTTTGTCATCTGATTACGACGTTAAGGTATACATCAAAGTCTTTAACTCAGATTTTTCAGAATTGAAAGAAGTATCGCAACCCCTGACGGAAGCCGGCACCTTCTCCATAACTTTCGACAATCCAGAACCCACGGACGCAGCAGTCCAATATGGATTTTCCGTTACGGGCCTGAACGCGAATCCCGAAGATGAAGATAGCTTGGGAAATGTGGTCCTAATTGGAGAAGGGGGCGGAGGACCTGTTGATGAACCTGCAGTAGCCGCTCCAGACCCTACAGAAGATGCAGATGATGTGATTAGCCTATTTAGTGGCGTGTATCAGGACGAAGATGTTGACACCTGGCGCACCGACTGGTCACAGGCGAATTTAGAAGATATCGAAATCGAGGGCAATCCCACGAAAAAGTACACCAATTTGGACTTTGTCGGAGTTGAGACCACTGGGGACAACTTGGTCGATGCATCAGAAATGGAGTTTTTTCACATCGATCTGTGGACACCCAATATGGATACCATACGAATCAAGTTAGTGGACTTTGGCCCCGATGGTCAGTTCGATGG
>JAWLFI010000066.1:0-12886 GCA_041685645.1 Saprospiraceae bacterium
ACTACCGCAGAAAATGTGTATCAGATTGATTTAGAGCAGGATGATGAGGTGTTTCACATTGGTTATTTTAGATCTTTTGATGAATTTGGATGGCCGGTAGGACTGGGTATGATCTTCCCCGGTCCCGATTGTAAATTGTATGTGTCGCCGGGATCAGGAACCAATAATTTACATGCGATATTATCTCCGAACAATAAAGGAATGGATTGTGAATTTGTAGAAAGAGCTATTGAATTACCCTCAAGATTACCACACCACCTTCCCAATATTCCGCAATACCGGTATCTCAACGGATGTGACAGCACGATTCACTATCCCTTTACGACCAGCACGAACCCACCTCCCGGATCTAATCAAAAGCGGATGGACATCTATCCCAATCCCGTATCGAACGAGCTGCATCTTATTTTTCCAAGCGTAGAGCAAGGGAAGCCATTGATTGTCGTAAACACGGATGGTCAAAAGGTATTGGATATCCACCTGCCGAGAGGTTCCAATCAGATGACTGTGGATGTGTCCGCCCTACGGCCGGGGGTGTATTGGATTACGGACCCGCAGGGCGCATTGGAGACCATCAAGATGGTGAAGATGTAGCCTATTTCATAGCCATAGATATTAATTAGTGAATGAAAGTGAATGAAATGAATAAGAAACTGACTTCATTATTTTCGCAAAACTGGCAGGGGGTGGGCTTCGCCCACCATAATTCTACTGCGCCCTTGTATAGCTTTTCGGGATTTGCAGTTTAATCCAGTGAAATGCCATGAAAGCGCCACACGGTCAGCGCGATAGCGCTAAAGCGCCCCGAATCAGCGCCCCCCGTGTTCCATACAGAAAGTAGGCTACCGCTTTAGCGGCACTAAGGTATAGGACGGGGGAAACGCAGATAGTTTTTTGGGTTTCTCTTCTGGTATTTCCAAGATTTCGTCATGGAATCAGTGTTGTAGCGCTATAGCGCCACACTGTGCGGTGGTCGAAAACAAATTAGGCAATAGAACACAGATGACACGGATGGAGCATATGAATACATACTTAGTAATAAAACCCTCCACTCCGGGTGAGGGATAGAAAGGGCTACGACAAAAGCCGCAGGTCCGAGCGTAGAGAGGACGGGACCCCTGCATAGCCCGACCCCATCCTCGAGAGCGCCTTGCGCTTCTCGGGATGGGGGCACCCCCTTAATCATATTATTATTCAAATCGATGCCCGGGATATATTATTTCTAAACTCGTCTTGTGTTTTCATTAGAAAAAACCGTAATTTCGCCCGCGGAAAAATTTAAGAAGTCGTACAAAAATGTAATAAATGGAAAACTTAGTTTACATCTTGCCTATTTTCGGTGTTGTTGCGCTGATATATATGGCCGTGCTGAGCCGATACGTGAATAAGCAGTCGGAAGGTGAGGAGAATATGAAAGTCATCGCGAACCACATTGCTGAAGGAGCGATGGCCTTTTTGAAAGCTGAGTATCGCAGTCTGGCGGTTTTTGTCGTGATTGCGGGGGTATTGTTGGCTGTATTATCGACTCAGGTAGAGACGACGCATTGGTTTATCGTCATCGCTTTTGTGATTGGCGCGGGATTTAGTGCGATTGCGGGCTATATCGGTATGAAAATTGCTACGAAAGCGAATGTGAGAACCACGCATGCCGCCCGGACGAGTTTGCCCAAGGCGCTCAATATCTCATTTAGTGGGGGTAGTGTGATGGGTTTAGGTGTAGCCGGCTTGGCCGTGTTGGGCTTGAGTTTTCTATTTGCCTTTTTCTTCTTCTACTTCATGGGTGGCGAATGGGCGCCGGCTATCATTAAGGGCAATACCCTGGATGCGCATACCTCGATGACGGTTGTTTTGGAAGTGCTGGCCGGATTTTCACTGGGCGCTGAATCGATAGCATTATTTGCTCGTGTGGGCGGAGGAATTTACACGAAAGCGGCAGATGTAGGCGCGGACTTAGTGGGGAAAGTGGAAGCAGGTATTCCGGAGGACGACCCTCGGAATCCGGCGACGATTGCTGATAATGTAGGAGACAATGTAGGAGATGTAGCGGGTATGGGAGCTGATTTATTTGGCTCTTATGTCGCCACCGTGCTTGCGGCGATGGTATTAGGGAATTATGTGATCCGCGATAATGGGGTGGACCTGGCAGATGGTTTTGGAGGCATTGGACCCATTTTACTTCCCGTTTTGATTGCGGGTTTGGGCATTATTTTTTCTATCATCGGTACGCTCTTGATTCGAATCAAAAGCAATGATGCGAAGGAAGCCGAAGTGCAGCGAGCGCTAAATATTGGTAACTGGGTTTCTATTATTTTGACGGGTATTGCGGCATTTTTTATCATCCAGTGGATGTTGCCGGCTGACATCAACATGAAGATTTTTCAGGATGGTGGTTTTGCTGACTCCTCGACCACATCGATGAATGTGTTCTGGGCGGTATTGATCGGATTATTTGTCGGCGCCTCGATTTCTTATATCACGGAATACTACACCGGACTGGGCAAAAAGCCGGTCATGAACATCGTACAACAATCGTCCACCGGAGCGGCGACCAACATCATAGCCGGTCTGGCTACGGGAATGGTTTCCACCTTTTTTCCGATCATTATATTTGCCGCGGCGATCTGGGGCGCGTATTATTTCGCCGGATTTTACGGCGTGGCGATTGCTGCTTCGTCTTTAATGGCTACCACTGCGATGCAATTGGCGATTGATGCTTTTGGACCCATTGCTGATAATGCCGGGGGCATTGCAGAAATGAGTGAGCTACCTCCTGAGGTGCGCGAAAGAACAGACATCCTGGATTCTGTAGGAAACACTACAGCAGCGATAGGAAAGGGCTTTGCGATTGCGTCTGCGGCTCTGACAGCTCTGGCGCTCTTTGCGGCTTATGTGACCTTTACGGGCATCAACGGCATTAACATATTTGATGCTAAGATTCTCGCGGCCCTATTCCTGGGCGGTATGATCCCTGTGGTTTTCTCCGCTTTGGCTATGAGTGCAGTGGGACGCGCTGCGATGGCTATGGTACAGGAGGTGCGCCGACAATTCAAAGAAATGCCGGGAATACTAAAGGGAACCCAGAAACCGGATTACAGTACTTGTGTAGATATTTCTACGAAAGCAGCATTGAAAGAGATGATGCTTCCGGGATCTTTAACCATTGTGGTGCCCATTCTCGTGGGATTTGGCATGGGACCTGAGGCCCTCGGTGCTTATATGGCGGGTGTAACCGTTTCCGGTGTGATGTGGGCCATTTTTCAAAATAACGCCGGAGGAGCATGGGACAATGCCAAAAAGTCCTTCGAAGCCGGTGTGATGATAGATGGCGAAATGACTTACAAGGGATCTGAAGCTCATAAAGCTGCCGTGACAGGTGATACCGTAGGTGATCCCTTCAAGGACACTTCCGGACCTTCTATGAATATATTGATCAAGCTGACTTGTTTGGTGGGCTTGGTGATCGCTCCGGTTCTCGGCCAAATGTATGGCGACGGCGTGCACGGGGAAAGCGAAGCGCCGGAACCGCCGGTGATGGAAAAATATTACGGCGAGACGGAGAATGAGGATTCCGAATTGTACATCGTGGAATAACACAATGCGATCAATAGAGATATACAAGAGATCCATCCTTATGAAACGAGGATGGGTCTTTTTTTTTAACCTTATGAGGCTTTAACTGTTTACACAATAAAATAACCCAGTTGAGGTTATTAGATTTAGTGTAGCTTTGAAGAGTAAAACATTTATTATGTCCCGAATCGTCCGAATACTGCTGATAGCTTTTGTAAGTGCTATTACCTTGTCTTTCTTTATCTCTCCAGATGATTTCTATTCCCAAAAGGATCAAATTACTCTCAGAGCGCTGAAGACCTATATTGACCAGCGGCATTACAGTCCGCCGAAATTGGATTCTTCCTATTCCCGGTTGATTTTTGATAATTATATCGAAAGGATGGATCCGGGCAAGAGAATTCTGACTCAAAAGGACTTGTCGGACTGGGAAGAATACCGCTGGACCCTCAGCGAAGAAGTTCGAAATTACACCTTTGACTTTTTTGATCTTTCTTTCGCTGCCTGGAAAAAGCGCCTCGCTCAGAGCAAAGAGATTTTTGATGAAGTAAGTCGGGATCTTCCCGAATTTGGTGTAGATGAGGAGTTGGAGATGGATACCGAAAAGCGCCCTTTTTCCGCTGATGTGAAAGAATTGAAAGATGCCTGGTGTAAATACATCAAATACGATGTTTTGAAACGCGTGGATGATTTTGAAGAACAGCAAAAGGAAAAATTGGAAATGCTGGCCGATTCCACGAGTTTTTATCAGCTGAGTGAAGTGGACGAGGAAGAAGGAACAGACCAATTGGACACGGCAAGTTTGCGAAAAGACAAGCATTTTGTAAGTCTGGGGCGCGATTCACTGATCGTCAGAGCCTTTGATAAGACGGTGAGCAATTTCGAATCCTGGTTTGAACGCATGGAAGAATTGAGAAGGGTGGATTGGATGACCCAGTATCTCAACGCCATCACGAATGTGATTGATCCCCATACGGGATATTTCAAGCCCAAGGATAAGGAAGACTTTGATATGCGAATGTCCAATCAGTTGGAGGGCATCGGAGCGCAATTGACCAAAGACGGTGAATACATCAAAGTTGTGCGTCTTGTGCCGGGCGGTCCGGCCTGGGAAGGCGGAGATTTACAGGAGAAGGACATCATTATACGGGTCGCTCAGGAAGGAGAGGAACCCGTGGATATTTTGGGCATGCACATGGATGATGTCATTTCAATGATTCGCGGTGACAAGGAAACTAAAGTCATACTAACCGTCAAGGGAATTGATGGAGAAGTGCGCAATGTAGAAATCGTGCGCGATGTGATCATTTTTGAGGAGAATTACGTTAAATCAGCTGCTTTGACGGACTCTGTTTCCGATTCCAAAGTGGGCTATATTCGCTTGCCGAGTTTCTATGCGGATTTTGAAGATCCCTCAGCGAGAACCAGCTCGACGGATATTCGTGCAGAATTGCAAAAGATCAATGACGAAAGTATCGGGTCAGTCATCTTAGACCTGCGGAATAATGGCGGAGGATCATTGAGAGATGTCGTGGACATCGCCGGACAATTTATCGAATCCGGGCCCATCGTGCAGGTGCAGGGCAGAAGAGGATCCCCCAGGGCACTATACGATGATGACGAAGAGTCTGTGTTTGATGGCCCCGTTGTTGTGCTCGTCAATCATTTCAGTGCTTCGGCGAGTGAAATCCTGGCCGCAGCTCTACAAGACTATAATCGCGCTGTCATTGTCGGGGCCAACACCACTTTCGGTAAGGGCACAGTTCAGCGCTTTTACGATCTGGACCGCGCCGTCAAGAATAACTCAACCATCAAGCCTTTGGGCAGCATAAAAATTACCACGCAGAAGTATTTCCGGGTGAACGGCGGTAGCGTTCAGCTCAAAGGGGTCACCCCCGACATTATTTTGCCGGACCGCTATAATTACGTAGATATCGGCGAAAAAGATTACGATCACGCCATGGCCTGGTCGAAAATTGAGCCCAAAGAAGCCGATCAGAATGTGTACCAGATCGAAAAGATGTCTGAATTATTGGCAAAAAGTGAGGAAAGAGTGCAGAATGATGATGGGTTTCAACTCATTGATGCCAGCGGCCTGTTTTTGAAAGAGTTGCAAGAAGACTCGCAGGTGCCCCTGACTTTTGAGGGATACGATCTATACAAAGCGGAAAGAGACCGACTCAATGAGAAGTTCCAACGCATGGATAAGATCAATACCGGTATTTCACCTGCACTATTATTGGCCGATGAGGAATACGTGCAGGAGGAGGAAGAACGCCGGGAGCGTTATGACAAATTTCTCGAAGGAATAAAAAATGATATTTACATTGCAGAGGCGTTTCATATTATTCATGATATGAATCAAATGCAGCCGTGACCGATCACCCACTAAATTTTTATTGATTGAATTATTTGACTATTCAAAACGTCTCCAAGTACTTTGGAGAGAAATGTTTATTTGAGGACCTGGATCTCTATATCAATCGAAGTGATAAGATTGGTTTAATTGCAAAAAATGGGACGGGAAAGACCACGCTGCTCAAAGTATTAGCCGGAGAGGAAAGCGTAGAAGGAGAGCATAAAAAGGTGGAGTTGCACCCCGATATCCGCATAGGATATCTCAGACAGGAACCCATTCTGGACGAAAACGAAACCGTTATTGGTGAAGTGTTTCGGTCCGATAATCCACAAATTAATGCAGTTGAAGAGTACGAGCGTATTATGGCTTTGGGTGATGTTGCACGGGACGGCGAAATGGAAAGTGCTCTGGCCCAGATGGAACAATACAAGGCCTGGGATACAGAGGCCAAAATCAAAGGCATTCTCAGTCAATTGAAAGTCGGTTTTTTAGATAAGCCCATTCATCAATTGTCGGGCGGTCAAAAAAAACGCGTCGCTCTGGCCAAACTACTCATTGACGAGCCGGACTTCCTCATCCTGGATGAGCCCACCAACCACCTCGACATCGAGATGATCGAATGGCTGGAAGACTATCTTTCCCAGCCCTCCATTACTCTTTTCCTCATTACGCACGACCGTTATTTTTTAGAGCACGTATGCGATCAGATCGTCGAACTGGAAAATGGAAAATTGCACAAATACGACGGATCCTACTCCGATTACTTAGAGAAAAAGGAGGAGCGCATGCACAATCTCGCGACCCAGCAGGAGAAAAATAAACAGTTGTATAAAAAGGAGCTCGATTGGATGCGCAGGCAACCGAAAGCGAGAACCACTAAAGCCAAATCACGCATTCAGGAATTTGAGCATCTGGAGTCCGATGTCAAGGGGCAAACTACAGATGATGAAATGCAAATCAGAGTCAAGCCGGATCGCCTGGGATCAAAAATCCTGGAATTTCACAATGTGAGCAAATCCTTTGACGACATTACGATCATAAAAGGCTTTAACTACAAGTTTGGAAAAAATGAGCGCGTCGGAATTGTGGGTCCCAATGGCGCCGGAAAATCGACGATCACCTCTCTGATGACCGGAGAGCTCGAGCCCGATACCGGAAAAGTAGTCATTGGAGACACCGTTCGATTTGGGCATTATCGACAGGAAGGCATGAGTTTTCGCGATGATCAGCGCGTCATCGATGTCGTTCGGGATATTGCAGACGTCATTCCCATGGAAAAGGGGAAGTACATGACTGCCGAGCAATTATTGGAACGCTTTTTATTTCCCCGCCCTCAGCAACGCGTCTTTGTAAAGAAGCTTTCCGGAGGGGAAAAGCGCCGCTTGTATTTACTGACCGTCCTCATGAACAACCCCAATTTTTTGATTTTGGATGAGCCCACCAACGATCTCGACATCATCACCCTGAATGTGTTGGAGGAATATTTAAAGGTATTTCCGGGCTGTTTGGTCGTCATTTCTCACGACAGGTTTTTCATGGATAAAATTGTGGACCACATTTTCGCTCTGGAAGGAGAGGGGCAAGTCAAGGATTTTCCCGGTAATTACTCTCGATACAGGGATTACGCGCAGGAAAAGGAGGAAGCCGCCCATCAGCGACCTCGCTCGGCCGGAAAAAAGGAGAAAGCAACGACCAAACCCAATTCGCAGGACGGCTTATCTCACGAAGAGCGCAAGAACCTCCGCAAGTGGGAGAAAAAGGTAGATCAGCTCACGAAAAAGAAAGCCCGTTTAGCCGGGGAGTTTAATCACGATGGCCTGAGCGTAGATCGGATGACCGAACTTTCCAAAGAGATCAAAGAAATAGATCAGGCCATTGAGGAGGCCGAAACTGAATGGATGCTCCTGGCCGATAAAGCCTAATTTTTATTGGATATTAATTTTTTGGGCGTGCCCCCTCGCCCGGCCTGCGGCCAGCTCGGGGTCGGGCTCCTCCGGGGTACCGTGCTCGTGAGGCGTTCCCAAGACATTGGGAACACCTCTACTTCGCACCGCACCACCTGCGGCGGTGCGCCCTCCATATCCCTCACGCTTTCCCCAATGGGTAGAATTCAATCCATATTTTCCTGGATCTTCCCGACAGAGTTTTTTTTACCTCTGGAATTTTATTCTCTTATTTGTGAGTTTTTACTTTTCCCATGAGAAAGTTGTGGATTAAAAAAATAGATATGCGGTTATGATCATTTCGATATTAAAGTCTATCAAAAATTAATTATATTGAGTGCTATTACAAAACCAAAACATAAGTTATGGAAAATGCCATGCAAGAGAATCCCATGAATAGAGATGAACAGGCGCCGGTAATTAGTGTAAAAGACTGGCTGATTACTTTAGTGATTGCTGCTATACCCATTGTTGGATTGATATTCTTATTTCTATGGGGCTTCGGTTCAGACACCAATCCCAACAAGGCGAACTGGGCGAAAGGGGCATTGCTATTTTATGCCATTTTCATTGCTCTATACGTGATAATTTTTGTTTTCATTTTTGGAGGCTTGGCTTTTTTGGGTAGTATGAATGGGTAGGGTTTACTTTATAGGAATCCTTTGCAGATGAATCCGGACGGAAAGGACGAAACGTCAGCCGCCCGAAATAATGTACCGTTTTATCAATTGTAGGGGGTAAATCTTTCGTCCGCTGCAATAAATTCGGCTTACCTCAAGCATCATACTCTATTCCCAATTTTATGACAGAGGCAACACAGGGACCATAAGATTACTAATAAAGTGTCTTGGATTAGATCCGCTTTCGCTAGGGTTGTCTGCGGATACGGCTGACTTTTAGGCTGAGCAATAGATATTAAGTTAAAGACAAGGCCTTTTGAGCATATAGTATGCGCTGCAATCAATTCAATAATAGAGTGTCCTAACCGTACCGTTTTTTCATATCTCGTACTGATCTTTCAACGAGAACCTTTAGTGTGTCGATATCTATATCCGATAATCTTTTTACATACAAGCAGGAGGCGCCTGTTGAATACTTTCCCAGCTTGCTCATGATATCATTGTATTTTTCAAAACCGGCGGTGATATAAATGCTGAGGTTGTTTTTTCTCGGTGAAAATCCGGTAAGGAACCAGTCGCCTTCGCGCCCGCTATCATATTTGTAGTGGTATCTGCCAAAGCCGATAAGGCTGGATCCCCACATCTTCGGCTCATAAGCTGACCAGGTAGTCATCAGCTCGATGAGTTGAAGGCTGTCCTTTTTTTTCTGCTCATCGGCCACCTGGGCATTAATAAAGTCTATCGGATCGACTTCTGTCGTCTTGGTTTTATTTTCTTTTGCCATTTGTCAGATATTATTAGAACTTATTCCATTTTAGGGACCCTCCAAAGTGTACCATTGATCTATTAGAGAGATTGACCTTCTACTCAAAAAGCGGAAACAAATGACCGACTTCCGCATTGGGGCAGGATTATTCCACCATCGCGGCTCGCATTTTGTCTTCTAATTCATATTCAGCGCCCGGAGTATATCCATTGTGGCTGTATATGATTTGGCCTTCTTTATTTACCAAAAAGGTTTGCGGAATCGACCTGAAGTTGAGGGCGCGCTGTACGTTTTGATTAGAGTCGGTTAAAATGGTGTAAGGCCAGTTTTTTTGCTCTACCATAGGAATGACTTTTCGGCCCGTTCGGCTATCGTCTATGCTTACGGCCACTAGCTCCACTCCAAATTCGTCTTGCCAATCGGGATATATTTCGTAAATCGCATCTAGTTCTGTTTTACAAGGCTTGCACCATGTGGCCCAAAAACTCAAAATAGTGAAGTGCCCCTGATTGGTGTATTCCTTGAGGTTGACTCGCTTTCCTTCTAGGTCTTGAACATCAACATCAGGTACAGATTTCTGACCAGACAGCATATTCGTGGTGAAAAGTATGAGCAGAAAAGGTATTAAGTATTTCATATCTCTTGTATTGTGAAGTCTAAATGTAAGGAAGATTACTTGCTTTTCGGATTCCGAGAAGAAATATATGTACAATATTCATTTTCCTTCTATATTAGAGCCGTCATTAACATAAAATTAACGAAGAATGGATAAATCGTATGAAGGGTAAAATAATTTTCGTGATCGTTTTTTCGTGTGTCCTCTCTTTTGGAGCGCAGGGGCAGAATGGAGGAAACTACTTTTCAGGAAGTCTGGAGGCCAATGGAAATGCTTTTATACGAGATGCGAGAATCGGGGCAGCAAATACGCCGCAATACGATCACCAATTGTACGGAGCAGATGCCTGGTTCGATATGCGATATACTCAGTCGGGATTTAATGTAGGGTTCAGATTCGATGTATTCAACAACTCCAATTTATTGAACCCATTGGATTCCTACACCGACGAAGGCATTGGTATGTGGTACATCAATAAAAAAATTGACAAATTGGATGTCACAGTGGGTTATATCTATGACCAGATTGGTTCGGGTATGATGTTTCGGTCGTATGAAGTGAGGCCTCTACTCATCGATAATGCTTTAATCGGTCTTAGGCTCGAATATGAGTTGTTACCCAATTGGCGAATCAAGGCATTCACCGGCCGACAAAAGCAGCAATTTGATACCTATCGCCCGGTAGTGGTAGGCGGAAGTTTTGAAGGCTTTATCAGTGGCGGCGGAGGAGATAAAACCTATTGGTCTTTGTCTCCGGGTATTGGAATAGTCAATCGCACACTGGATGACGCCACAATGAATGACCTGGTATCTGATCTACGGACTTATACGCCAACAGACAGTGTGGGAGCGAATTATAACACCTATGCTTTTAATGCGTTCAATACACTTTCTGTAGGACGCTTTACCTGGTACGCAGAAGCTGCGTATAAGTCTGAAGAATTGTTTTTTGATCCCTTTGCTGAAAAAACCAATTGGGATGGATCTACGACTTTAGGGAAATATTTGTCCAGTGATGGGCATTTATTGTATTCCTCTTTAAGTTATGCGAGTGGTGGTTTAGGAGTGACTCTAGATTTGAGGCAAATGAATAATTTTGAGTTTCGCATTTCTCCTTTTTCTCAACAATTACAGGGGCTGATGAATTTCATCCCCCCATTGGCTCGGCAAAATACCTTTAGGCTCAACGCCAGGTATAATGCAGTCCCCCAGTTTTTAGGCGAAAATGCCGCACAATTAGACGTGAATTACTCCTTGTCTAGGAAACTCAACCTCTCATTTAATGGTTCGCTAATCAATGATTTAGATAACAACCCATTATATAGGGAAATGTACTTTGATGTAGCCTATAAGAAACCCCGGACTTACACCTTTACCGGAGGGTTGCAGATGCAGTTGTACAATCAAAGAGTGTACGAACTCAAGGGCGATGCAGGCGCGGTACAAACCATCACTCCCTTTGTAGACTTCTTGTACAAGTTTTCCAGAAGGCATTCACTTAGGGTAGAGGCCCAGTATATGTACACCGGATCGGATTGGACCGGAGAGGTTAAGGGAGGAGATGTATATCGCGAATTTGGCGACTGGATGTTTTTGCAAGCCGAATATAGTATTGCTCCTCATTGGACGATATTTGCCTCCGACATGTATAATGTCGTACCGGAAAAAACTGAAGACATTCACTACTATAGCTTCGGCTTTGCTTACAGCAAGGGCGCGAATCGGATCGGACTGTCCTGGGTGAAACAGGTGGAAGGAGTGGTTTGTACCGGAGGGGTGTGCCGTTTAGAGCCGGCTTTTAATGGAGTGAGATTGAATGTAAACGCAAACTTTTAAACAGATGAAGAGAAATCAGATTGGAATACTATGCTTTTTGGCCTTTCTCTTGAGCTATGGATGTGAAGAAATTCCACCGGAGATTCCACCCATTCAAGCGCCATCCGGAAATAAGAACGTTTTGATTGAGGAGTTTTCCGGCGTCCAATGCTCTAATTGTCCGGTGGGAGATGCTAAAATTAATGATTTGAGGTCCCTGTATGAAGGGCGGGTGTTTTCGATCACCATGCACGCCTATGCTACACAAGTATTATCTGCGCCTATGTCAGACAGTCGCTATGACTATCGAACAGATGCTGCCGAGGCGATTATTGATTACTTGGGAGAGGTGTCTGGAATTCCTGCAGCTGCAGTAAATCGCGTTCAATTTGACGGGCAGTCGGGTCTGTTATCTCCTCCAAATCAATGGTCCAGTCATGTGGAGAAGGAATTGGAAAAAGAGGCGAAGGCAAGTTTGTTCTTGACTACGGATTACGATTCTGACAGCCGACTCCTGGAGATAGAGGTGCGGATTGAGGCACAGAGTAATCTGGAGGGTGACATAAGGATTCATTTAGGAATTATCGAAGACCATCTGGTAGATGCCCAAATTGACGGCACAATGAAAATAGAGAATTATGAGCACAATCACATTTTAAGGGATTATGTGACTGGAAATCTTGGGGATAATGTCCGATCGCGTTTGTCACAGGGTGAAGTCTGGACACGAGATTACCGATATACAGTTCCCGAGGAGGACGGATGGTGGGTGGCAGAGCACCTGCATCTGGTTGGCTTTGTTTCCAATATAACAGAGGAAAGCAGGGAAGTCCTTCAGGTCACAGAGGTGCAATTTTACGATCCCGAATAAGTAAAATTTCTCACTGATGTGTCGTGTAAGGGGGCGACAGGGCCGGAGCGCAGCGAACGGGTCCCGATCCGCTGCCATTACCACTGAATAGGTATCGAAAAGCCGCAGTTTATTTTAGTTCAGCTTAAGGCGAGAGGAAGGAGCCGAGCACTGGCTCTATCTGAAGAGCAACGCAGAGTAGAAAAAAAGATCGTGAGCTGGTCTGAAAGAATTTAGTGGTAATGGCATTGGATCGAGGACGGAACCCCGAAAGCACCCGACCCCGAGCGCCCTGTAGTAGAGGAGTTCCTCCATTTCCCGGAAATCAGGGCGCGGTCCCGGCGGAGG
>JAWLFI010000248.1:0-3085 GCA_041685645.1 Saprospiraceae bacterium
GGAAACGACAAATGAAATTCGCATCAAATGATTGTTTTAGTTAGCAGCAGCATAAGATAAAAAAAAAACTGTGGATTCAACCTGATATGATACTAGCTTAATAGCTCATATGTATTTATGGTAATTGTGGAGGGTTCTGCTGCGTTTTTCAAGAATGAGAATGGGCCAAGTGATATTTTCCGCCAGGGATCGCAGCGATAGGGGCGGCCGCTGCAAGCTAGTCCGCCCTTTGGCGAGGAAGCGACAAGCGAAGCTACCGCAGCCTTAGGGCGGCTGTGCGCAGCAACGGAACTACAAGCGGAGAGCCCGGTCTCGTCAGCGCCTGCTGGCGAGAGGCGGCCAAAATAATAGTCTCGAAAGGAAATCAATAATAGTAAGCTAGCAATGAAGTCGACCTATCGCAGTAAAAGTTAGAACCCAACATCCAACGCTGCCCTCATTGAGTTAATGAAGGGAGGATGGTTATAAATTCATCAAATAAAGGGGTCTTCTTTACGCGTTTCGATTCAAAAGATAATGGTTTCGGGTAATTTATTTTCAGCAATCCAAAATCTTTCATAAAATGCTGAAATGTTCGTAACTCATAGCAAGCGTAGGAAAAGTTAATTCCCATTTCTAAACCGTACACTTCTCTCATTTCCTGGATCATAAATGGAAAAGCCAGGAAATATTTTTCAGCGTAAAAGTCAGCATCACGAGTTTTATCGCCATATTTGGATACCAAAATTAGCGAAAACACAAATGCTCGATTGGCAATTTCTTCACTAATGTAACCATCCGAATACGCCCAGTTATATTCCGTGGTATAATGACGCCACAGTCTTTTCAATAAACGCGAATCGTCCTTTCTTTCTCGATTTCCCAATTTTGAAAGGCTCAGTTTTCCTTTCCTTTTTTTCACCCATCCCGCCATTAGAGACAGCATTTTGGTCAGTCTAACCGACCGAGAGTCTTCTTCGATGCGTATTTGCTTTTGATATACCTCCACGGCATAATCCTGGATGAAATTTTGCTGATCCAAATCTTTGACCCATTTCATGGGTAAATTGCCTTTCTTCGTAAGCTTAAGCTCGCCCTCTTCTGCAAGTTTATTGAGAAAGTATTTGATTAAGTTAAGAAGCGGAATTTTTGAATAGCTTTGTGGATTGAGTTCATTTAAACGCAAAGGACTCTTTTTACCCAGAGGATCATAGAGTATAAAATGCATATCGGTGGAAGAATAGCCTTCAAAATCAGGCTTTGCGGAATGATTCATGGCATTCATTTTCTCAGCCATGATTTCCTGGAGTTCTTCAAGCGATCCAGCATCTTCCGATCCGATGCTGTCTAATTCTTCCATAATCTGACGCTTCAGTTCTTCAATATCCATATGCTTATGCTTTGGTTTTTATCAATGAAGATAAATATATGGTTTTCATGGATATTTTGCGGATTGTGGGCATTAAATTTACCGTATAAAAAAGTACCAAGCAGAAGGCATTTTACGGGATAAATCGGATTTGAGTCAGGAAAAGTCAGCGTTATCCGCGTTCTATACATACTTAAAACTCTAGAACACAGATATGATGGATTATTTTGGATAACACGGATCCAATACGTAAAAAGTGAGTGTAAATGAAGAGGTATAAGCGCCACAAAGAAAGTGTGCCACTCGACTAATCCACCAATATAACTTTCAGGACCTTCATTGACATGCAAAAAGGGCGTTCCAATCTATAAATGTTATACTCGTTTTCGAATATCCCGTTTTGAACTCGTATCTTGAGTGGTGTGAAAAGAGATTTATAAACTTCGAATTGGTTCTTGAAGAGTACCTGCTAGGTGATATCCTGCATTAGGTACATCATTAATCCAACCCTGTCTATAATCAAATCAATGAATGTCTACTAAGCCCATCACTATTATTAAACGATCCGGCGAAACCGTCGAATTCGATCCATCAAAGCTCAGGAACTCTCTGGAGCGTTCCGGCGCCTCAGACCTGGTGATTCGCGAAGTGATGGATAGGGTAGAGGCAGGTCTTTACAATGGGATCACAACAAAGGAAATCTATAAAACCGCCTTTTCCCTACTTCGCAAAAAGGCCCGCCCCAGCGCCGCCCGGTACAAACTGAAAAAGGCGATTATGGAACTCGGCCCTACAGGCTATCCCTTTGAGCGATTTGTTTCAGAAATATTTAAAACTCAGGGATATAAAACGACTGTTGGAGTTGATGTAAAAGGTCATTGCATCGATCATGAAATAGATGTGATCGCTGAGACAGACAGCGAAAATATTATGGTAGAATGTAAATTTCATAGCGATCAGGGCAGACGCTGCGATGTGAAAGTTCCACTCTATATCCATTCAAGATTTAGAGATATAGAAAAACAATGGCTCTCTGAAGAAAACCTAAAATCCAAAAAACACAAAGGATGCATTTTCACCAATACACGATTCACAGATGACGCAACGCGATATGGAAGGTGCGTAGACTTAATCATGGTCAGCTGGGATTACCCGCTCAGGGGCAGTCTGAAAGAGCTCGTAGATAGAGGCGGCCTACACCCAGTTACCTGCATCAGCTCACTTACCCAAAATGAAAAGCAAAAATTGCTCAATAGCAATAGAGTTTTATGCCGGGATTTGCTTCTTTATCCCGAGGTTTTAGACTCTTTGGAGATAAGCAACAGGCGGAAAAATAATATTTTAAAAGAGGTAGAAGGCCTCTGTGATACCACATTTGAAAAATAGCAAGGAAACATATGAATGTAGATAACATAAAAATCCATTTCTTGGGTGCAGCCGGTACAGTAACAGGTTCAAAGTTTTTAATCGATACAGGCGAACGCAAAATTTTGATTGACTGTGGTCTTTTTCAGGGATTAAAGAAATTGCGATTACTCAACTGGGACTACCCACCCGTCAAAGTTGAAGATATCGACACCGTGCTGCTCACGCACGGCCATTTGGACCACTGCGGTTATTTGCCCAGACTGGTCAAGATGGGATTTCGGGGAGATATACAAGCCACGGCGCCCACGCTCGATATTGCCAAAATCATCCTTCGGGACAGTGCCAAAATCCAGGAAGAGGAAGCGGAAC
>JAWLFI010000249.1:0-3075 GCA_041685645.1 Saprospiraceae bacterium
AGGCACTATAAGCAGCTCTGTAAAAATATTCATCGCCCATGTACCCTTCTTCAAACACGTTAAAATCCTCCTCCTCAATGACACTCGTCCAATCACCTAAAAAATCATCGACCAATATGATTCGATTGCTTCTGCAAACAAATACATGTTCCGTATTGGGACTTAGATATAGATCCTCAGTAAAGAAAAATTGATAGGGCCATTTCCAATATTCTGACCCTGTGGTAGCTCTCACCTTAGCTACATGGTTTGATCCGGCCGATGAAGAGTAATATATAGAATTTCCCCGGGTCTTAATGGGACTCATTGAAAAGTCATCCGCGCCTTCAACGATCTCTCTGGACCACAATAAATACTCCTCATATTCAGTGTTCAACGTATCCTCTACTTCGGGACAATCATTCCACCTGCAATCATCCATTTCTTCCGGAATATCAAGAGAATTAGTACAAGATATGACGCTAAACAGTATTGTTATTAGCAAATAATAAAGTATAAATCTCATAACGTATTTTTAGTTTAATAAATAACAGCTCCTGCTAATATACCAAGTTTTTTTTAATTAAAGGTACAGAGCGCATAGCTATAGTGTTTATGGGGCAAATCAAACCACTTTTTGGGGCCTTCCCCGCCAGCTTTGTGGCGGGGCCGCTACGATCCGGGGCTCGCTCAGGTGACCCACCTCCATCCTCGAAAAGGTCTCTTGGGAGACCTTCTTCGGGATTCCGGTGGCTTCGTCTAGTCCTACGTCCGCCAACAGCGGACTTTGGCTGGCTCGCCGGCCCTTCGTGGCGCCTTGCGCCACCTGCATGGCGCTGCGCGCCACTTGGTCTGCTGCGCACCCACTCCTCATCGCTAGTGTCATTACCACTAAATAAGTATGGAAAAGTCAAAGTAGTTTTTTTTTCAGATCAAGGCGCGACGAAGGAGCATAGCCTTAGCTATGCGACTGAGAAACAACGCAGATATGAGCAAAAAGATCAAGACTTGGTCTATAACGAATTTAGTGGTAATGACACTAGGCCAATGGATCACTTCAGAAGGCTATCCAAGATGCTTTCAGCCCTTTACTGAATGACTATTTTTTTATAAATAAACTCCTGATCTATGGTCTGCATCCTAACCATATAGGTGCCTGGGCTTAAATGGTGCAATGATAAAGGTTGTCTGGAATGCCAGTTTTTCCTCTCAAAAACCTGCGCGCCCAGAATATTAAATAGTTCTACGGATTCGAATTGGATTGCTGCATCACTTTTGACCTGCAAAAAGCCATGTGTGGGGTTCGGATATAATGCCATACCACTGACACTGGCTTCGGCAACTGATGATGAGAAATCAATTCTTAAATCATCAAGTAATACCCAACTCCCTGCACCTAATTCATGCTGTAAAGCAGAAGACCTTCGGAACGTCAAGACCTCAATTTCAATTGTTCCCCTCTGGTCTTCCTGCAGGTTGACTCTAAAAGTGCTAGCTTCTTTATCTTCAAGTTCGTAGACAAATAGCCTTTCTTCGCCATCGACAAAAACCTTAAACATCGCAGAATAATGTCGCGGAATCTCTGAACCATCAGGCACATCGATATAGGCATCAAACATGGCTGCCTTAAATTCGAATACCGGATTATTCCGTCCTGTAGTGTTGTAGCAAATAGATAACTTATCACCTTCTAAGGTGTGGTGTTTTTCAAAAAACTCATTGGGGCCATCGTAGCAATTGAACAAATCAAAACTCTCAAAATATTGGCTTTCAAAGCCCAGCCAATTGTTTAGATCATAGGATACAATACTTCCGACACCTGGAGATAATTTTAACGAAGGAGGTACTACCTCGTCTTCAAATCTTATCAGTTCGCCGGCATACTCAACTGATCCAAATGAGAATGGCGCAGGCCGATCATTTGTAGTGTCGTTATCGCCATCTACTATCAAGGCTGTTTCAATTATTCCGTTGTAATTTTCCAGTTCAAAAATTGTCGGTACAGGGATATCCTCAAAGTGAAGATCCCCCGGCATCAGTGGCTCAAATAGCATTACAGGATACATTTCACTTATCCCGCCGCCACTAAATTCAATAAAGATTTCCTCATCAAAATCAATCAATTCGCAAGACTCGTTTTCAATGATATACGTTCGTGAGTTATTCACCAACTGACAGGCATCAGTGTTGGGTTCTTGTTGTCCGGAGATCCGCAACGAAAGATCTTTTTGATCAGATAGAAACTGTACAGACCCCTGAATTGTGTTATTTCCAGAAACATCATCTTCATTCAACAGTCGAATTTCGACGTAATTACTTAAACCGATTTCACTTCTATCAATGGATTGATTATGTGCTAAGGGCAAAAGGAGTGTGTCTTCAGCTCCCGGAATCAGTTCAATTCGCTCATCTATAGTAACAGTGTCTTCGTATCCCAGGTTGATAAAAGGAAAATGCACATGGAAGGACATGTTGCCATCGTAAACTAAAGTGTCCGACCCCGTATTCTTTAACTGTAATGGAAAGTTAATAGTCGATTCGTCATAACAAACATGCCAGACAAAGGACTCCTGATCAGGTCGGGCAATGGCCAGGTCTTCCGTAGGGGAGGTCCGATTTTGAACCCCCACAGCCTCCCAGGCTGCTAACACCGCCTGCAGTTCCGGACCTTCTCCGTATATATCACGAGTGGCTGCCTCTGCAGCTAAATATGCCTCTTCGTAAGATGATGTAGGAGTTAGATACGCTTCCAGCATGAGATAGGGTATTTGAATAGCTCTCTCCACACCTATGCCTTGTACATTATAAGTCTCTCCCACCTCGTTCACTCCACTGCCACCATTGGCTACCAGATAGTACCAGTAATTCATAACACCGGAATTCGTATGCACTGCACCAGAGGCTGACCAGTTCTCCCCTTTATAATACTTGGGGTCTCCCCTTCTATTGGGATCACTCATATCCCGAAAAGGTTCTTCTCCGGATCCCGGAATAACAATCTTGCTTCCAATAGCCCAGGAGAAGTTAGCACTATCTGCCAGATACTCCATTGTTTCTCCAAAAATATCACTCATGGACTCATTTAATGCTCCCGAC
>JAWLFI010000067.1:0-12751 GCA_041685645.1 Saprospiraceae bacterium
GGCAGAATTCCAACAAAAGCTCAAAGTGAAGAAGACCTGGAGGGAAGAAGAAATTATAGAAAAGCAGATTTAAAAGATTTCCGAGACGGAGACAGTGAAGATGTCGTTTATGATACTGGAGTCAATACATTAATTAGCGATAAGTCGAGAGTCATTAAAGGAGGTTCTTGGGCTGATCGTTTATACTGGTTGTCTCCTGGTACACGAAGATATTGGAATGAGGAAAAAGCATCTAGTACCATTGGTTTTAGATGTGCGATGAATCGTCTAGGTTCTAATACCAATGATAGTAAAGCCGGGAATTTCTTTAAGTCTCGTGCGAATAAGGTAGATAGAAGCAGGTAAGCATGTTTCTTGTATCGACATAAATTAAAAAGGCCCGAATTCATTTATGAATCGGGCCTTTTTTTTAAAACCCTGATTGAATAGTTCATCATGTCTGGTATTGAACGCCTATATCAATTTTACCTCGAACACCCAAAGGTGAGAAAAGACACTCGAGTAGATCTCGAAGATGCCATATATTTTGCTTTGCAAGGAGCTCGTTTTGATGGCAATACATTTGCTAAGAAAGCCCTGGATCAAGGAGCAGCAGCTGTTGTGGTTGACGATTTATCCTTTGTTTCAAAGGATGATGATCGCGTGTTTTATGTGTCTGAAGTACTGAAGACCCTGCAGCAATTAGCATCCTATCACAGAAGCCAATTTCAAGGGAAGGTCATTGCCATTACCGGCTCTAATGGAAAAACCACGACGAAAGAGTTACTTTCGAATGTTTTAAAGCGAACGTATAGCGTTTCAGCTACTCCCGGGAACTATAATAATCATGTCGGGATACCTCTAATGTTATTGGGCACGGCAACGGATGTAGATTTTGCAATTGTCGAAATGGGGGCTTCAGCAGTGGGAGAGATTGAGTCTTATTGTAAAATTGTGCGTCCCGACTACGGACTCATAACAAATATCGGGCAGGCTCACTTAGAGGGTTTTGGTGGAATTGAAGGGGTAGTAAAAGGAAAAGGGGAGCTATATGACTATTTGGCTAAGACGGATGGTCATGCGTTTTTATGTTCAGATGAAGACTATCTGCATGAAATGGCGGAAGAGCGGGGCATTGATAATAAAACGGTGTATTACGATTCAGAGATTCCATCCATGACAGGGAGAGAATTTTCCGGTCAATTACTTCGTGAGTATCCCAATATACTCTGTCAGATTCAAAATCAATCTGGAAATACTCACTTAGTGTCGTCAAATTTACACGGCCTCTATAATTACAGGAATATTCTTGCAGCATTGGCTGTGGGTTCTTTTTTTAATGTTCCAGCCCATGAAATGGTACGGGCAATTCAGTTATATAAACCTAACAATAACCGATCTCAGATTTATGAGCTGGATGATGTTGAATATGTACTTGACGCATATAATGCTAATCCAACCAGTATGAAATTGAGTTTGGAGGCCTTTGTGGAATCAAGGAGCAATGAAAAGATTTTGGTGATTGGGGACATGTTAGAGCTGGGGAAATATTCTCAAAAGGCCCACCAGGAAATAGTCGACAACATTCAAAACCTAAAGGGCGTTTCTGAAGTGTTTTTAGTGGGTAACTGTTTTATGGATACGGATGCGCCTCTTGATTATTCTAAGTTTAAGACAATTGATGAATTAAAGAAAATGTGGAATCCTAAAAATTTTGTGGGTAAATCGGTTTTCTTGAAGGGGTCGCGATCACTGGAGCTAGAACGACTCATACACAACCGGAAAAAGTGAACGATTATGATTTAATATCAATCAATGGCTCTGTGCAGGGCTTTTACGATGCGCGATGGCAGATAATCCTTTTTACATAGTTCAAAATCCTTTTCAGAACACGGTAGGTATAAATAAGTGCCGGCTGTTGGATTCGCGTATTTGATTTTCACCCATATTCGTCCTGTTTTATTGCTTTTGACAAAAGAAAGGGGTTGATCTACAGAGGAAGTATCAATAATGAACTCTTGTAAGTCGGGGTTGTGGTATGGTGTTTCATACACTCGGCTATCTGCTCCGTGGATGGCATACCACATCGCCTGACTTAGCCATTCATAACTCCCCCAATCCTTTTTGGCGGGAATATCGAGTTGGTAGAGATAAATGAAACTCATATGGGAAGAAATCGAAGCATATTTCAAGATTTGTAGTGCTTCTTCTGATGTATAGCCCGAAGGATTATTATTAAACTTTGAACGGAAATCTGCTTTTTTGAGCACGTTGGCATTGAAAAGGCAGATGTTCTGGTTTCTAAGAATAGGTTCCCATTCCCTTTTATTTTCTCTCATTGCTCCCAGGCGGTGATACTCAAAATGGTTTTCTTCCATTTCGACCAGATGAGACCTCGGAGTCTTTTGGATCTGCCATCCCATTTCCGAATATCCCGCGGCATACATAGATTCTGAATTATTCCCAATGTGCTTACTGTGATTTAGAAATGGGGTAGCTCCATCGGTGATATGCATTGTGTTAAAAGGCTCAGACTTCTTCTCATATGTTCCTACTACCTGATCAAAAGCAGCATAAATATCTTTTTCAATGCTCAGAAGGGTATGATGTGGGAGATCGACACATCTTTGCATGATCAGAGAATGGATTTTTTCATTTTTTGTTAATCCTAAATCGACAATTTGTATGTTTGCGAAGTGATCAGATGAAAGGTACAATCTGCGTCTTACTTCCATAAAGTGATTCAGAGGAGTTTCAATGTAAAAGGTAGGAAGGTCGGGATCAATATCATCGATACTAAGTTGTATCCGTTTTCCCAGTGATGAGTTGGGACAGTTTTTTCTCAGTTGAAAAAGTTCTTCAGTAATATCACTTTTATCCTTCATGAATACCCTATTTTAGCGATGTGGAAATTTTGAGACATATAAAGATAATCATTAATCTGTAAGAATCAAAAAAAGCAACATATATGACCCTAAAAGAGTATATCAAACAAGCACCTCAAATCGTATTTGAATGGAATGATAGCGAAACAGACGCCCGGGGCTGGGTGGTGATTAATTCATTGAAAAATGGAGCTGCCGGTGGGGGAACCCGCATGCGGAAAGGGCTGAGTAAGGAGGAAGTTGTCTCCTTATCTAAAGTTATGGAAGTTAAATTTACCGTCAGTGGGCCAAACATAGGCGGTGCCAAATCCGGAATTGATTTTGATCCGTCAGATCCACGTAGAGTAGAGGTTCTCGAGAGATGGTATAAGGCAGTATTTCCCCTATTAAAGAGCTATTACGGGACGGGAGGGGATCTTAATGTTGATGAGTTACGAGATGTCATTCCCATCACCGAAGATTTGGGTTTGTGGCATCCACAAGAAGGAATTGTGAATGGCCACTTAAATACTGATCAGGGCGGAAAAGTGAGAAAGTTGGGTCAGCTAAGATTTGGAGTGGCAAAGGTAATTGAAGACAAGCGATATGCTCCAATCACAGATCGAAAACTAGCTGTTGCAGATATGATCACCGGATGGGGAGTAGCTGAATCTGTGAATCACTATTATTCTTTGTTTCACAATGACGAGCTAGCAAATAAAAGAATCATCATTCAAGGTTGGGGCAATGTGGCTTCAGCAGCAGCGTATTATTTAGCTCAGTCAGGAGGAAAGATTGTAGGAATAATTGATCGCGCCGGAGGAATTATCGACTCCGAAGGTTTGTCCACCAATAGAGTAAAGGAACTTTTCATGAATAAAAAGGGCAATCAATTAAACGCATCTGATGCGCTGCCTTTTGAAGAGGTAAATAATCAGATTTGGGATCAGGAAGTAGATGTTTTCATACCGGGAGCCGCATCTAAAATCATTGACCGTTCCCAGATGGAGCGTCTGATCAATGGAGGACTTCAGGTGATGAGTTGTGGCGCGAACGTTCCTTTTGTTGATGACAAAGTGTTTTTCGGCCCAACAGCTAAATGGGTGGATAACACAATTAGTCTCATTCCGGACTTTATTGCTAATTGCGGTATGGCTCGCACATTTGCTTTTCTCATGGAGAACGAAATAGATATTACGGATCAGAATATTTTCACAGATGTATCGCAAACCATCAAAGAAGCACTCCGCGAAATCAGAACTCAAGATGACAGTCCTCATCAATTGTATCAAAAGGGAATCAAAATCGCATTGCTGAAGGCTAGTAGCTAAGGATTGATTGCTTTTTTTTCGTTGTATTGATTTGTCAATATATGGGATTAACCAGTCACAGGATCGGAAGGGGCAAGTACTTCCTGATCGATTGGATTGTTCTCTAGGAGTGGAAAGTTGAAGTATAGAGGGCGAGTCCATTTCAGTAGCATAAAGAAAAAGGGTGAAATGCTTTTGACATTTCACCCTTTTGACGTATTTCCAAACCAGCTCGTAAAACGATCCTGTATCTTATACGATCATTCGTAACGGTTCTTCTAATAGGGCTTTTACCGTTTGTAAAAACTTAGCACCAGTAACCCCATCTACTATTCTGTGATCACAGGATAAGGTGACTTTCATTTGTTGGCCAATAGATATTTCGCCATCTTTTACTACGGGCACTTCTTGAATTGTACCTACGGCTAGTATGCAGGAGTCGGGTGGATTGATAATGGCAGTGAATTCGTCAATATCAAACATGCCCAGATTAGAAATGGTAAAGGTGTTTCCTTGCATTTCTTCTGTAGACAATTTCTTTTCTCTTGCCTTTCCTGCTTTTTCTTTGACTTCTGCATTGATTTGAGACAATGATTTAAGGTCCGTATTTTTTATTACGGGGACGAGTAGTCCTTCTTCGACGGCCACGGCAACGCCCACATTGATATTCGCATTTTTTCTGATCTTATCTCCGAGCCAGGAGGAGTTGACCATGGGGTGTTTACGCAGTGCCATGGCAGAAGCTTTAACAACTAGATCGTTGAATGATATTTTAGTATCAGTTAGTTCGTTCATTTTCTCTCTGGCCGATATGGCAGCTTGCATATCAATGGTCGAGGTGAGGTAAAAATGCGGTGCTGAAAACTTGCTTTCCCCAAGTCGTCTGGCAATGGTTTTTCTCATTTGAGAAACAGGTACTTCTTCATCCTCTGCAGCTCCAAAGGAGATTTCTTTTGGCTCAGTGGTTTTTTCTTCTTTCTCTTCTAAATAGGATTCAATGTCCCTCCTTACGATTCGCCCATGATCTCCTGAACCCTTAATATCGCTGAGAGACAAATCATTTTCTTCTGCCATCTTTTTTGCTAAAGGCGAAGCTTTAATGCGTTGACCTTCTCCCTCTGACTGATCCTTTTTGTCGTCAGAAGAGGATTTATCAGAAGAGGAGTCAGCACCAGACTTTGAGGAATCGTCATCTTCCTTCTTACTCTTTTTATTGTTCTCTGTACTTTCTTCTTTCTTAGCTTTCTCAGTACTTTCCTCTTTCTTATCTTCCTCAGAACTTTCTTCTTTGCTTTCTGAGGACTCTTCCGCCTCTTTAAGTTGTTCTTCGTAGTCTTCACCTTCTTCACCGATTACGGCAATGACGGCATTCACAGGGACAGCACCTTCTTTCACGCCAATATGGAGCAGTACGCCTTCATGGAAACTTTCTAGCTCCATGGTGGCTTTATCTGTTTCGACTTCGGCTAATATATCCCCGGGTTCGACCTCGTCGCCCTCTTGCTTTAACCATTCTACGATATTGCCCTCTTCCATCGTATCACTCATGCGGGGCATTCTTATAATTTCAGCCATAGGTATTTATTTTGATGCCCCAAAATAAGGAAATTGCTAGTAATCTCAATGTATTTTGTCCACACATTCTATTAAAGGGAATTATGCGACTATACGTTCGCACAAAGTAGGTGAGTGAGACTTCGATCATAGGATTCTCCCTGATAAATAAAAATTATTGTCATTTTCTTCCCGGTATTGGGTCAATCTGAGTAGTTGAACTCATGCTAATATTGTATATTTACCGATATGAAATTTTCATCGAAAGTACTAGAAGATGCAGTGGAAGCTTTTTCATCATTACCCGGGATTGGCAAAAAGAATGCCTTGCGAATGGCATTGTACCTCGCAAACAAAGGCGATGAGAAATCCAAATCATTTGCTGAAGCTATTCATCGGCTGGGTACATCATTGAAGCAGTGCACCAAATGTCATAATTTTTCTGATAGTGAGGTATGTAATATTTGTCGAGATGTTTCCCGTCGTTCCCATGTGATTTGCGTTGTGGAATCGGCAAGAGACGTTATGGCTATCGAAGAGACCCAGCAATTCAGCGGAAAATATCACGTGCTTGGTGGAGTCATTTCTCCCATAGATGGCATCGGTCCTGAAGATATACAGCTCGCGTCTCTGATTCAGAGGGTCAAAGACGATGAGGTCGAAGAAATTATTATGGCAATCAGTCCATCTATCGAGGGAGAAACCACCACCTATTATATTTCTCAAAAGCTCAGTAAACTGGATGTTGCGATATCGGTCATAGCGAGAGGTATTTCCTTTGGGGGAGATTTAGAGTTTGCCGATGAAATTACATTAGGTCGGTCCATTATGGGGCGTCTTCCCTACCAAAATGAAAACAGACTGTGATAATGGACTTATCAGTAATCATTGTTAGTTTTAATGTCAGACATTTTTTAGACCAGGCGATTTCTTCAGTTCAGGCGTCCGAGTGCAATTTCGATTACGAAATTATCGTAGTGGATAATGGATCGACGGATGACTCAGTTGAATGGGTGAACAAGGAATTCCCCGATGTGCAGATTTATGATCTGGGTAGTAATCTGGGGTTTGCCAAGGCTAATAATTTTGCTGCTTCAAAAGCAAAGGGAGAGCATATTCTTTTGCTTAATCCGGATACTATTCTTCAAAAGGATAGTCTTCAGGTTTGCTATGATTTTTTGACCTCTCACGATTCAGTGGGGGCTGTAGCACTTAGAATGTTTGATGGTAGGGGGCAATATTTGCCGGAATCAAAACGAGGTTTTCCCGGGCCGTGGACTTCCTTTTGTAAGATTACCGGTCTCAATGATTTGTTTCCCCATTCAAAAATTTTCAACTATTATTATTTGGGACATATGTCCAGCGATAAAGATCAGGCGGTAGATGTGTTGACAGGGGCATTTATGATGATGGATCGGCGACGATACTTGGACATGGGTGGCCTGGATGAGGATTTCTTTATGTACGGTGAGGATATCGATTTGTGTTATCGTCTGAATGAAGCGGGATATCAAAATCACTATTTGGCTTCCAGCTCTATCATTCATTTTAAAGGTGAAAGCACGACAAAGGACTCATTACATTATATAAAGACGTTCTACAGTGCCATGAGTATATACGCCGGTAAGCATTACAACAGGCACGTGTTAGCCATACTCAGTATTTTGATTCAAGGGGCTATTTATACCCGGGCAGGATTGGCTATTGTATTCCAAAAAGTCAAGCATTGGAGAGCTTCCCTCTTTTCCTTTCTATTTATTTTCATCGGTTTAATTCTCGGCCATTATGTTACTCATGATGAGTGGTACTTAGACTACCGTTTTTTTCTACCTCCACTGCTATTCACCCTATTGTGGCAATGGTGGAGTCTTGGAGATGAACACTGGTGCTGGTGGTCTCAATTTAAGGGCTGGTTAATCGGAAGTTTGGTATTGGCTCCGATGGTAATTAGTTCGAGTTCACCATTATGGACTGTATCTATTCTTCTTGCCTTTCTTTCATTCATTTTACAGGCGCTTTTGCAAAAAACGCCAATATTTTTACCCAATTTAAGAGAAAATCAAAAGGCCGGAGTATTTTCTGAAGGCGCTGGCGCAAAAGCGATTAAGAAATTATTAGATCAAGTGCCCCCGGAAAATCGAGTTACAAGTATTAGGATACTGAGCAGAACAATGGCGAATAATCCGAAGGATGATGACTCTTGTCGGGAGTATATTTTCGATCCCGGATATTTCCAATGGTCTGATATCGTACGTTGGATTATTGGCAGAGGGAAGGGAAAAACCAACAGGATTCTATCCAGAGATCGGAAAACACTAATCACTAGTCGGTCTAAGAATGAGTCGGCTATTTTGGTAGATAGGGAGTATATAGAGCGGAGTGCCTGGTCTAGAGCCACTCGAAAAAGAAGATGGCATGACATCGGATTTTCACTATGTATTTTATTCTTGTCTCCAGTCATTAGCTTGGTGTACGGCATTCAAGGTGTAAAAAAAGCGATAGCATTTATTTTGTCCCATAGCGCATGGACTCCTCATTTGAAAGCGACCAGTTCTCCGGAAAGTCATATTCAGGGTCAATCAATGACCGCTGGAGAGCGCAGAAACATTATAGATAGCCGGGTTTATAGTTTTCGGAGGTATCAGGAGATCCTATGGCAAGAGTTCAAGCCTTAAGTGCGATTCCCTCATCTTTAAAGAGATTTTTCAACTCTTGATTCACAGTAAGAAGTAATTCAGGGGGCTATGAGTTGAAGGATAGTCTGTTGTGATTCATAAACGATTAAATATTATAAAAAAATGTAATATGTTCATCAATTTCTTTCATATTATACAAAAATGTCATATAATTGTGATTGTAAATAAGTAATAGAAAGGTATGGCAAAGTCAAAAGTAGAAGCAACGATTCTCATCGTTGATGATGAAAAGAGTATCCGTAGAGCGTTGCGAGAAGTATTGGAGTTTCAGAACTACGCAGTAGAAGAGGCTGCTGATGGCATGGAGTGCGTGGTGAAAGTCAAGCAAAAGAAATACGATGTTGTGATTTTGGACATCAAGATGCCGAAGATGGACGGTATGGAAGCCCTGGAACGCATTCAGGTGATATCTCCCGAGTCTGCGGTAATCATGATATCCGGGCATGGAACAATAGACACTGCTGTAGAGGCGGTAAAGATGGGCGCTTTTGATTTTATTTCCAAGCCGCCTGATTTGAATCGGTTCCTGATAACGGTTAGAAATGCACTGGAGAAGTCTACTTTAGTAACAGAGACTAAGATATTGAAGAACAAGGTGTGCAAAAGTGGAGTTCAGGAGATCATCGGTGAATCTGAGTGTATTCAGGAGATCAAGAAGAATATAGATCGCGTGGCGCCAACAGAGGCCAGGGTATTGATAACCGGAAAAAACGGCACGGGAAAAGAGTTAGTTGCTCGTTGGATGCATGCCAAATCTCAGCGATCTGACAAAGCATTAGTTGAAGTGAATTGTGCCGCTATTCCCTCTGAGTTGATCGAGAGTGAGTTATTTGGCCATGAGAAGGGATCATTTACATCAGCAGTGAAACAACGCATCGGAAAATTTGAACAAGCTAATCAGGGCACTTTGTTTTTAGATGAGGTAGGAGATATGAGTTTATCGGCTCAGGCGAAAGTCCTTCGCGCATTACAGGAAAGTCGTATTACCCGCGTTGGAGGTGACAAAGAAATTAAGGTGGATGTTCGCGTTGTAGCGGCGACCAATAAAAACTTATTGAAAGAGATTGAGGAGGGGAATTTCAGAGAGGACTTGTATCATAGATTAGCGGTTATTATTATCGACGTCCCCCCATTGCAAGAGAGAAGAGAGGATATCCCGGCGCTAGTCGACCACTTTACCACGGAAATATGCAAGGAGTACGGCATCAACAAAAAGAAATATGCTAAGAAAGCGATTTCGGCATTGCAGGATTTGGAGTGGACGGGCAATATTAGAGAGTTGAGGAATGTAATTGAGCGCCTGATCATACTCAGTGGCAAAGTGGTGTCTGATAAAGATGTAGCGGCATATGTAAGTCCGCAGTCCACCACTCGCTCGCGGTTTAAGGAGTTATTTAGTGAGTTTGACACCATAAGCGAAGTCAAAGAATATATTGAACAAGAGTATAAGAATTACGTTTCAGAGGATTAATAATTTATTGTATTTTCGCATTTCGACACCCGCCAAGAGCGGGTTTTTTTATCTCTAATGAAAAGCATTATGGAAGAAGGAAATAAAAACAAGCAGCACAAGGAGCAGAGGAAGTGGAATCAGTTTAAGGCTGAAAATTCCTGGACGATGTTCAAGGTAATTTCAGAGTTTGTTGATGGTTTTGACACATTGAATAGACTGGGGCCATGTATCTCGATATTTGGATCGGCGCGAACCTTGCCCGACAGCAAGTATTATCAGATCGCAGTAGATGTGGCAAAAAACCTTACTGATGAAGGTTTTGGCGTAATAACAGGTGGCGGACCCGGCATTATGGAAGCGGGGAATAAAGGGGCATTTCAAAACAGCGGAATGAGCGTTGGACTAAACATTAATTTGCCCTTTGAGCAATCGAACAACGATTTTATCGATCCGGATAAAATTCTCAATCACAAGTATTTTTTTGTTCGCAAGGTCATGTTTGTGAAGTATGCACAGGGTTTTGTTGTATTGCCCGGAGGATTTGGAACGATGGATGAAATGTTTGAGGTGTTAACTTTGATACAAACCAAGAAAATCAGTGCAGTTCCCATCGTTTTGATAGGTACTTCATACTGGTCGGGTTTATTTGATTGGGTAAAAAGCACCATGCTAGAGACAGAAGGAAATATCAACGCGACGGACTTAGAGTTGTTTTCTATTACAGATGATGCAGTCGAGGCCGTATCTATTATCAAGAACTTTTACGAAGGCGACAAATCCCATGCTTTAGAGCCGAATTACGAGTTGTAAGTCATGGCGTTTTGCAATTTACCCGTTGAGACTCCATCGCAAGGCCAGTCTGAAACTGAAGGGGTTAGAGGGCTGTCGATAGTGTGTATAGAAACGGGTGGGGTCGATAAAGGTATTCAGGTTTTCGAGTCGAAGCAGTACGTGAAAACTCTGCACATCGAAGGCGAAGAAATAATCAAGTAAAAAAGGGGTACTGTCGAAGGGCGCATCGGCAACCGTAAAAAAGCTTCCATAAAAGGGTTGATATTGAGGGGCGGTAAAATTGAGATAGTGTCTCAACTCTAGTCCGGTCCTGATATGCATTCGGTTTTTAAAAATTTTCGTATTCAGAAATAATGAGTGACGTCCCTGCCACTCGGGCAGTGGAAGCTGAGATTGGTCCATCAATTGGTAGGCGATGGAGTTTTCGTTGACGAGGCTTTTCCATTGCCAGCGATGTTTGACTTTTAATTGTAGGAGGTTGAGGTTGGTAATATTTGGGGTCAGTTGATTGCGCACCCAATACCTAAAGTTATCGATATTGTGATAGAAGGCCTCTGCTTCTATGTTTAGCGGGGAGATATGCAATTGTCCTCCGATTTTATTGTGGAAAATATTCGAGCCAGACGCTGAATACAAAACATCTCCTCTCAGATATAATCTGCGTTCAACGAGGTCTGGAACGAAGGATGAAGAGCTGTAAATTCCTTTGAGGGAAAAGTTATCATTTCCCGCTGTTATTTCTCCGTTTAGTTTATATTCCGGTTGATTATCTTGAGCACCAAAGTGAGCATCTGCATGAAGGGTCAACTGACTTGAAAGCTGCAAATTTAAACGACTAAAGGCGTACCACTCGATAAATTGATCCTGAATGGGTTCTTGATCTAATGACAGATAGTTGATCTCAAGTCCAGCGGAATAGTCCAGGACCTCACTGGATTCTTTTGAAAACTCAAACTTATTGCTCCACTTTGACCAACGGATAAACTGTCGAAGTCCTCTTTCGTCAATGAAAAGCGGTCCATAGGCTTCCGGATTGGGGTCAGTATCAAAAACCTTAAGGTAGGAATTATCCAATTTTGAGTGGATGATCCAACTGTCTATAAAGGAAATGGATGTGGGCTGGTAGTTGAAATGAGCGGAGTAAGAACGCTTTTGGTGTCTATTTTCAGCAGTAGTTGTAAAAACTGGGATATTAGATCCAATGCTCGCCAAATCTGCACCGAAAAGAGAGTCGGTAGTTATGCCGTTGTTGTATTGATCTTGAATTACATTGGAACTATAGCCCAGGGTGAGCTGGCTATTTTTTCCTGCATAATGGTAACCCATTGCCAGGGCAGTATGCAGGGCTCTTTGGGAGTTTAACTGTCCGGTGTTATTGATTCTTCGGTAATTGATGCTGACGTATTGATTGCCGAAACGCGTTCCAAAATTCGCCTCCGTTTGCGTCTCTACCTGAGAAGCTCCCTGTGCATAAAAGACATCTGTATAAGCTACTTCAGATTCGTAGAAGGGTAATGTATCCAAATCAATTTTATATGCCTGGTAGGCGCGGTGACCGACTTCGAAGCCTGTATTTACGGGCATTTCGTAATAGGTAGGTAATACCGGGCTTCCCACATAACCACCTGTGAGGTTTCCTATATCTACATTTCGCCTGGCTGGGTCGTACTGCAGATATTCAGGACCAAAAATGGTATCCACTATGGTTTTATCCGGTTTTCGGGAGGTGGGATAAAACACCCGAATGGTTTTCCCCGGGTCAAAAATAAAGGGGTTTTCGTGTTGAATTGTATCTGTAGCTGCTGTATCAAGTGCTGCTTCGGAGTCTTCATCTTCGAGTGACTGGCTGGCAAGTAGCACGGGAATTAGCAAGAGAAAGAAGGGGAGGAGGTAACGCCAAAATTCCCTCCTCCTTGCCGGAATGATGAGTTGGGGTGCGGAAGTTGTGCGGGGATGCTGACTCAAAGGCTGTTTTCTTCGGTTAAGGGCTGCTGTAAAGGTACAATATTATGAAAGGTGACGGAAAGGAGTTGGATTGAGAATTACAAATATTTTTGAATGCTGCTGATTGATGTGAGGGCTTTCAGTTCGCGTTCGTTTATT